>JBKJMK010000254.1:0-9358 GCA_046596005.1 Usitatibacteraceae bacterium
GGCGCATGAGGTGACAATCAGCACTGGTCCGGGTGAAATATGAATTTCCGGCTAACACGGGACGATCAGTGCCAGCCGGAAACCTTAAGCACGATAAAACTATGCTCCAGCAAACCCAGTTCCTGGCGCATCGCTTGGGCCACTAGGAGAGCCCGGGCAGCCCGCGTCTCTGGAGTTATAAGTTGGTCCTGGCCCAAACCCATCAGCACCAGGCCTTCTGTCTTCAAAGTTGTCAGACAGGCGAACACAAGAGAGGTCCATTCCGCCCGCCACGTTCACTGCTTGTTTAATTGTCAAGATTTTCATAGTTGATCCATTGGAAAGTACAGCAGTATTGCTGTACTGTAATTTGACAGATGCATACTCGCTTTAGCAATACGCCGTTCGGCGTATTGTTTGGGTTGCGAGATCTACGCAATACGTACAAGGCTTTCGTGTAGGTGGCGACTTCGCGCGCGCCTACGTGATCGCGCATGAGATTGGCCACCATGTGCAAAAACTCACGGGTGTGTCTGACAAGACCGATGCGATGCGCCAGCGGCTTTCGGAAAAGGAGTTCAATAAAGTCTCCGTGCGCGTTGAATTGCAGGCCGATTGCTATGCAGGCGCCTGGGCTTACCATTCCAACCGCGCCAAACCGTTCCTCGATCCGCAGGATGTCGATGAGGCGCTTAAAGCGGCCAATGCCATCGGCGATGACATGTTGCAGAAGCAGTCACGTGGTGTGGTGGTGCCGGATTCGTTTACACATGGTAGCTCTGCGCAACGCATTCATTGGTTCAAGACCGGATTTGAGACCGGTAGCCTGAAAGCCTGTGATACTTTCGCGGTGCGGGATTTATAGATCGCAACACTAAAATGAAAAACGGCACGTGTTGGCGTGCCGTTTTTGTTTGCAGATTGCGAAAAAACTTATTCGCCTTTGGTCTGCGTCGACACGTAATCAAGTTTCTCTTTGATACGCGCCGATTTGCCTGAGCGATCACGCAGATAGTAGAGCTTGGCGCGGCGCACATCACCGCGGCGCTTTACTTCGATCGAGGCGATTGTTGGCGCGTAGCTCTGGAACGTACGCTCTACGCCCTCACCGGAAGAAATCTTCCTGACGATGAACGAGGAATTGAGGCCACGGTTGCGTTTGGCAATGACCACGCCTTCGAATGCCTGCACGCGTTTACGCTCACCTTCGATCACGTTGACGTTGACGATAACCGTATCGCCGGGAGCGAAATCGGGAATCACCTTGGCCAGACGGGCCATTTCTTCTTTTTCCAGCGTTTCAATCAAATTCATGTTGTTTCCTTTCATGTTTACGGCTGAGGATCAGGGGAACCTCTGATCAAGTCCATTCCGATATGCTTGCGTCGATATTGGTGCATCTGCAGCATTGCACTCTTCGTGCGGTAGCTTAAGCAACGCACCTTCGTCGCGCGCCTTGCATATGCCCCAATCTCAACACAATCCTATCGAAAGCGACTTAATCAAACGCTCCCCACTTCACGCCTGTCGCATAGAGCAACCGATTGAGGTTGGTGTGCGTGTTTTGTTGTAACTACTGCTGCTTTTCTACTTCTTCTGCCTGATTTCTTCAAGCAGTTGTAAATCCTGTTTGCTCCAGGATTTGCCTTCCAGCAAATCGGCGCGTCGCTCGGTCGTGCGCTTTAACGCTTGTTTGCGCCGCCACGCTTTGATTTTCGCGTGGTCCCCGCTCATCAATGGCGCTGGCACCGCGCCACCATTCCAAACTTCCGGCCGCGTGTAGTGCGGGTGATCCAGCAATCCATCACGCGTTGGCGAGAACGAATCGTCTACCGCAGATTGCCCGTCGCCCAACACACCAGGCAGTAACCTGACCATCGCATCGATGATCACCATCGCGGCCAGTTCGCCGCCCGACAATACATAATCACCAATCGATACTTCCAGATCAACGCGCGCCTGAATCAGTCGCTCATCGATGCCTTCATAGCGGCCACACAAAAAAATCAGACCATCTTCCGTGACCAATTCGCGGATGCCCGCATCCTTGATCGGCTTAGCTTGCGGCGTGACGTAAACCACCTTGGGTTTTGCCACACCATCGGCTACTTGCTGCTTAAACGCTGCATCCAACGCCGCGTTCAATGGCTCTGCCATCATTACCATGCCGGGTCCACCACCGTAGGGCCGATCGTCAATGGTTTTATACGCGTTTACTGCAAAATCGCGCGGATTCCAGCATTTGAGTTCCCACGCTTTTTCATCCAGTCCGCGACGCGTTACACCAAAATCTGCAATCGCGTCGAACATCTCCGGAAACAGGGTGATGACGCCGTATTTCTTCGTCACTGAAAATCCTGCGTCCAGTTGACCGTGACCAGCTTCGCTTCACGATCCACCTTCAACACCACATCGTCCAGATAAGGGATCAGTATTTCCTCAGTCCCCAACTTGACGACCAGCACATCGTTCGCACCGGTTTCAAGCAATGTTTCGATCTTGCCGAACTTCTCGCCTGCCGTGTTCACCACGTCACAGCCGATTAAATCAAACCAGAACACTTCACCCTCACCTGCATCTTCGAGCGCATCCCGCGGGATGCCGATATCGCGTTTTGCAAGATTTTCTGCGGCAGAACGGTCGTCACAACCTTTCAGTTTGGCAACCACCCCTTTGACATTCACCGCAAAGTCTTCTAATTCGAATTCCTCCCAACCCTTGTCGCCTTTTAACAACCACGAAGCATACGCATCGAGGCTATCGGGGGACTGGGTAAATGTGTGGAGTTTGAGCCAGCCTTTGATGCCGAACGCGCCGGCGACCCGCGCCATGACGACAACATCTTCCATTTTCTTAACCCGAGGCGGCTCTATTCAACGTCAACTGCCGCGCAGATCTAAACGGCAGCAACTACTTTTTTGCCGTGCTTCCGCACAAGGCGCATCACGGTATCGGACGCCTGCGCGCCTTTACCCTGCCAATAGGTGAGGCGATCCATCGCGATACGGACAGCTTCTTCGCCTTCTTTGGCCAGCGGGTTGTAAAAACCCACACGCTCGACAAAGCGACCATCACGCGGATTACGCGAGTCAGCGACGACGATATTATAGAAAGGGCGATTCTTCGCGCCACCGCGCGATAAGCGAATAACTACCATTTGTTTCTCCTGTTTGGCCATGAGCCGGTTGAACAATCCGTTGATAACGGATAACGGGCCGGTTGAGAACCGGTAACAACCGCTTCCAGGTTGTGGATGCGGGAAAGCCTTGAATTATAAGCGGAAAGGCAACATCAGCGCAAGGCCGACTTGGGGTGCGATGTGACGTGGGTAAGCAGACTATTTGGTCGATTTTGGGGCTGGCTTATGCCATATTTCGCCGGTTTGGCGCACATTTTCGGTGAACTGGTCTCATCGCTGTAGGCACGGCGCGGTGCAGGCGGGTAAAGTCCGGGCAATGACAATTTCATCCCCTCCACTTGACGCTTCTACAGCTTTGCCGCCTCGCCACAAGCCAATACTGGGTATTCGTCCCCGTTATTGGCGGATTGGCTTAGTCACAGCCGCAACCTATGGCGTTCTTCTGGTACTGATGAACGTGTTGAAGACGCAAGGGTTATCCGGCCGCTACGCCAGCATCGTGCTCGGCGCGCTCTTGATGGGTGCGGCAATGGCGGCTATGTTCGCTTATTTCGAGAAAAAAGCATTGGCGCGGCTCAGTATCGACGCCGACAGCGCCTACGATCAGGATATTTTCGGGTCGGCGCAATCGCGTACTTTCACAGTCGCATTCAGCCGCGATGATGCGTTACAACGTGCAAGCGATGCGCTTGTTGAATATGGCGCGGTGATCGATACGCGTGACGATGCTGCCGGGCGTGTTGAGGCTGTCACCTTTCAGAATTGGCGAAGTTACGGCGAGCGGCTAACGATTTCCGTGACCGGCAACGATCCGTGTGAATTGAATATACGTGCAGTTTCGCGCATCTACGCCTTGCGGTTTTTCAGTAACTACGGCCGCAGTTGGGAACACGTACATACCCTTTCGGCACGTATCGCGACGGGGACGTTTCCATCGGCGTCCGCGCGCGGCGATACACGCATGGAAACTTCGCCCGACGTCGCCTGCACGCCGCCAGCGGTTATGGAAGCTGGCGCGTGGCAGCGGCTGCTGACGCTAACCATTCTCTATTCGTTGATACTGATGGGCCTTTCGCAGCCGAATAAAGCCGGGTTGGTCATTGGCGCTTTTGCGGTGGGACTGAGTATCGAGCTCTTCGCCTTCCTGAGGTTTCGACAGGACGTACGAAACAAACGACGCTCGGAATCAAAAGAGACTTTCGAGGTCATGCTTAACAATATCTGGCCGGCTGTTTTTGCGCCAGTGCTGATCATGAACCCGCGACAGAGCTGGAGCGACGGTAACAACATCGCCGCGATTGTGGTCTTCGTCGCGTTTTCGCTAATAGCCTTTAATCGGCTTCGTGAAAAAAAACGCGAACGTGCGCAGCGTGTCCTGCTGCACATCAGCCGTGAAAAAGCCGAGCTCGAGCGTCAGTTGGCTGAGGCAAAGCTGGTCGCGCTGTCGGCGCAAATCGAGCCACATTTCCTGTTCAACACGCTGGCGAGCATCCAATACCTCATTCGAAATGATGCCGACAAAGCTGCCGAGATGACCAGCGATTTGATCCGCTATCTGCGCCTGGCACTGCCGCGCATGAAGCAATCAACTGCACGCCTTGCTGATGAGCTGGACCTGGTGCGCGCCTATTTGGGCATCATGCACATTCGTATGGGTGCGCGTTTGCAGTTCGCCATCGATTCGCCCGATGCTTTGGGAGACGTGCAGATTCCGACAATGGCACTAATCACGCTCGTTGAAAACGCGATCAAGCACGGACTGGAACAAAAACCCGGCGGCGGCATGATCAATGTAACGGTGGTTAAAGACGCGACCGACACGCGAAACCTGCGGTGTGCGGTTGCGGACACCGGGGGCGGTTTCTCTACCGTAGCGTCCGGCACTGGCATCGGTCTCGCCAATATCCGTGAGCGCCTGAATACGCTTTACGGCAAGCGTGCCCATCTCTCGCTGGAAGCCAATCAACCCAGCGGCGTGAAGGCCGTTCTGATAATACCGATGGAGAGAAAATAGGCACCGACCTGCATCATTTGTGAAGACAGCGGAGCCGGGAATTGTAAAAGCCAACTGCTTGGCTTTTACCCGGCGAGGCGGGTTTGCGATGCAGCGCAAACCCAGAACGGTTAACGGAGAGAAGAATGCCGACCTGCATCATTTGTGAAGACGAAGTCCTACTCAGAGCGCAACTAAAAGAAACCCTGGCGCAAACCTGGCCACAACTTGCCATTGCCGGTGAAGCCGAAGATGGCATGGCCGGCGCACGCATGATCGATGACCTCAAACCCGACATCGCGTTTCTCGATATTCGCATGCCCGGCATGTCCGGGATCGACGTGGCGCGGCACGCAGCGGGTCGCTGTCACATCGTCTTCATCACGGCCTACGACGAATACGCGATACGCGCTTTCGAGCAGGGCGCTGTGGACTATGTGTTGAAACCGGTTGAGCCCGCACGATTTCTGGCTACGGTGGCACGCCTCAAGGCGCGTCTGACCGCGCCGCCTGCGGATTTGCGCAATCTCATCTCGCAGCTAACCGCAAAGCCGGAGGGCAAGCTGCGCTGGATACAGGCGTCCGTTGGCAACACCATCAAATTCATCACCATCGATGAGGTGTTCTATTTCCAGTCTGACACTAAATACACGCGCCTGATGACGGTCGAGGGCGAGTCGCTGATCAGGAAGCCGCTGAAGGAATTGCTCGATGAACTCGACGGTGAGGCGTTCTGGCAAATTCATCGCGGCACCATCATCAACGTCGCGCGCATTGCGTCGATTCAGCGCGACGGTGAAGGCGGTATGACGGTGTCACTGAAGGGCTGCAAGGACAAGCTGCCAGTCAGCCAGACTTGGCAGTATCGGTTTCGGCAGAATTGAGTTGACGGAACCTCAAACGACATCATCGCGCCAGCGGTGTATAGATTCAACAGGCGGACGGATATCCAGCACTGCTGATACTTGCGGTTGTTCGCCGGAATGACGGCTTTCGTGTCAATTTGAAACACTAATACTGGCGCGGTCCTCGGAACAAAAAGTTATCGAAAGGCGCGCTAACACTAGAGTTTTCCATTTTTTCTTTTTGCGAGTCGTCCGCGGCAGCCTTTGGTTTCGCTGCGCAAAGATCCAACTCGCACAAAATCCCTGATAACCTCGCCGCCACTGCGATCAAAATGAATTCAAACGACATTTGACATGCTCAGCTACCGCCACGCGTTCCACGCAGGCAACCACGCCGACGTTTTAAAACACTTTCTGGTGGTTGAATTGATTGGTTACTTCATCCAGAAAGACACACCATTCTGGTATGTCGATACCCACGCCGGCGCAGGCGTGTACGCGCTCGATATCGGCTACGCTGCAAAACTTGCCGAGCACGCTGACGGCGTCGGCAGACTGTGGAATCGTGACGACCTGCCTGTGCCGCTGGTCAATTACGTCAACCTCGTGCGCGAACTTAATCCCGATGGCAAATTGCGCGCTTACCCGGGTTCGCCCTGGTTTGCACAGCGACTCCTCAGGACGCAAGACCGTCTGCGGCTTTTCGAGTTACACAGCAGCGATAGCGCATTGCTGCAGGATAACTTTCGGGCGCTGGGTTCCGCCGTCGAGCGCCGCACCATCATTGCGCCAACAGACGGCTATGCAGGGCTCAAGGCCGTATTGCCGCCGCTGCCGCGTCGCGGCGTGGTACTGATTGATCCCTCCTTTGAGGAAAAGAGTGATTACAGTACCGTTGTAATCGCGCTAAGGGATGCGCTGACCCGTTTCGCCACGGGCACTTATATGCTCTGGTATCCGCAACTGTCGCGCACCGATAGCCAGCGACTTCCGGCCACGTTGAAAACGCTGCCCGCGAAAAGTTGGTTGCACGTTGCGCTGTCGGTCTGCGCGCCGGCTGAGGACGGATTCGGCATGCGCGGCAGTGGGCTGTTCATACTTAATCCGCCATGGACACTGTACAAAACGTTGCAGGAAGTGATGCCGTATTTGGTGAAAGTGCTGGGGCGGGATTCAGGGGCGGGATTTGTGTTGGAGAGACGGGAGAGTCAGGGTGTTGTCGCTGGGCCTGGCGAAGGATAGACAAAATCCGGATTTCTTTGTTTCTCGTAAAGACGCCATTGGGCGGCTTGGACGCATTACCGCCGTCAACTTCCCTGCTTGTGCTAACAGCGCAATTTGCTGTCTGGACTCTCAAACCGTTCGTGCGGTCACCCCACACGCTTCGCAAATATCGTCAACATCTCCCGCTCATGCAGCACCTGATCAAATCCCAACCAACCAGCCCGCTCGAAGGTGCCAACGGCCGAATGGGTCGCTGCATAAAGTCTGGAAATTTGCAGGCGCGCAGCCTGTACGCAGGTGGCGCGAATCAACTCATCGGCCACACCGTGCCGACGAAAAGGCGCATGTACATACAAGCCGCGCAACCATGGGCTCACGTGCGGGTAGGCGTCGAACGGATGATCGCGGATGGAGCACGCACCTAGTAGTGTTGACGCGTTGGAGAAGGCGGCCAGGGTCAGGGGCATTCGATCACGGTTTGCAGCTTCGCAAAAATCGGCCTCAATCTCATTGAGTGGCGTGTCGACGAACCAATCGGACCATTCTTCTTTGTACCAAATTGCGAGCGTGGGAATGATTTCCGGAACATCGGCCAACAGTCGCACGCAAACGCGCTCAGTCATGGGTGTTGCTGCGCAGCGTGTCGATCACGCGCTTTGCGACGCTGAGCAATTTCTCGTCTTGAAGGCGTGCGCCGATCAGTTGCAGTCCGAGCGGCATGCGCTTCTTGCTGCGATAGACGGGCAGGTTGATGGCGGGTAAGTGAAGGGTGCTCGCGAGCCGGTTGAAAACCGGGTCACCAGTGGACGCCAGTCCTTTTGGGGCAGCTCCGGTTGCCGATGGCATGAGTAAGACATCTGTGTCAACGAACAATTGTGCGGCTTGCTTCCTGACCAATTCCGTGCGCGCCAGGGCGGATTGATAAGTGGCGGCGGTGATCGCAGCGCCCTCATCGAGAATGGCGGCAAGTTGATTGCTCAATTGGTGACGATGCAGCTGGTGTTCAGTCGAGTAACAACGTGCCATTTCTGCCAGCTGAATGATGCGCTGGTCAGTTTGCGCGGTATCGAATGCTACCGGCAAACGGGTTTCCCGTACGCTCAGGCCCGCGACAGATAGTGCCTCGGCCGCCTCTGCGACCGCAACCGACATGTCGACATCGGCGTGTTCCATCAAGTTGGAAACAATCAGGATCCGCAGCGGACCTTTGCCGATGTTTTGCAGAGGTGTTGCGGCAGTGCCGATCATCGCGGCGTACCAGAGTGCGGCGTCGTCAATTGTTCTTGTGAAAACACCCACCGTGTCCAGGGTATCAGACTGCACTTTGACACCCGTGCGCGGCACCAGACCGAAAGTTGGTTTGAATCCCACGATGCCGCAATAAGCGGCCGGTCGAATGACTGAGCCTGCAGTTTGCGTGCCGAAGGCGATGCGCACCATGCCGGCGGCTACCGCTGCCGCCGAACCTGACGATGATCCGCCCGGAGAATGCTCGCGATTTTGCGGGTTGCGCGTCTTGGCGGGATAGGTCGCGGCCAATTCAGTGGTCGCGGTTTTACCGATGACCACCGCCCCTGCCGCTTTCACAAAGGCGACGCAAGCTGCGTCCACCTTTGCAATATTGCCGGCGTAAATCGGTGTGCCGCAGCCTGTCGGCATTCCGGCCACATCGATGATGTCTTTGACGCCGACCGACACGCCGTACAGCAGTCCGCGCGCCGGTGATTGATCGAGCTGCCGCGCGCGCCCAAGTGCAGCATCCCGGTCTACAAATACCCACGCGCCGATGTCATTATCGAGCATATCGATTTGGGCGAGACCGTCTTCGATCAGGAACTCGCATTCGCCCATGGTCCGCTCGACCATGGTTACCGCATGCCGGGCATCATGCCTTTCATGCCCCGCATCATCTTTGCCACACCGCCGCTGCCCTTCATCATCTTCATCATTTTCTGCATTTGTTCAAACTGTGCGATCAACCTGTTTACTTCCTGCACTGTTACGCCAGCCCCTGCGGCGATGCGGCGTTTGCGTGTGGCTTTCATCAAATCGGGTTTGCGGCGCTCGAGCGGTGTCATCGAATTGATGATGCCTTCGGTACGGCGCATTTGTTTTTCCTGCAAGTCCGGAGATCCTTGTGCGGCCTGCGAAAGCTGGGCGGGAAGTTTATCCATCAAC
>JBKJMK010000265.1:0-7137 GCA_046596005.1 Usitatibacteraceae bacterium
CCGCTATCAACGATGCGCCCTTCAGGTTGCATGAATCGCTGTTTGAACAGCAGCCAGTCAGGATCCGCGCCGCTTGCCACCGTTAGCGGCAGCAAAAGCAGAAATGCGATCATCCACGCGCGCAGTGACTTCGGCAGATTTGTTCGATTTAACCTACTTAACATTGCGGCGCTCCAAAAGTGTGTTTAAGGTCCGGTTCTGTATATTTCCAATACGTGGTCAGCGTCAATTGTTTCGGCGTATCCTGCCTGCATGCCCAGTTGCCCCCGCATCCAACTCGATCGGGTGTCTCTGCAGTTGTGAAACAAATGACGCTGAAACCTTTAATTGCCAATCTTGAGATGACGCCACTCGATGCGGGATTGACGCCCAGTGCGGACTTTCCCACCGCCTTGGCCGTCATCGCCACATGCGTATGCAGATCAAAAGACTGCGCGGGGTCAGTCCAACACGCGCATGCCATCAGTGCAGAAATTGTGATTAATTTCATTTTCATTTCCATGCGTGAACGCTATTTGTTCTGTGGCTCTGTCAATTTCGGCAGCGGTTCCGAAGAAACTCTTGTGATCGCTACTCCCGCCATTCCTCCGCTCGAAGTTTCCCAATGGCGAATACTTTCATCGAGGCCTCGCAAGCGTTCGGGCGCCATGCCAAATCACACCTTCTGCCCACGCGCGATCCGCAAATACTCTATCGATGCCTCCTGATCCTCACGGGTTCTGGCGTGGGAACAGGGCGCGCTGCGGGCATTCCGATAGTCAGGCTTATTTGGGTCAAGTTTTTTCAGATAAACGTTCAGATTTGAATAGGAGTCCACATCCTTCTTTCTCCGTCGCTCCAATGTCGAATATTCGGAGAAGTGCATCGTGTAATCGGGGTGAATGCCCTCTACGCCCAACGGACTTTGGCCATCGAATTTTTCGACCGGGAAACTGAATGCGCCATCCTTGCCGACATACATACCCTTGGTCTTGATGCAATGCGCTCTCACACCAGCAGAAGCAGCGACGATTTCCTCGAATCCGGCAATCGCATATGCGCCTTCTAGCGGTAATTTCGTGTCGAAGTCGAGTATCCGACCGGTGTAGAACACGCCGGTATTGCCCGTTTTCTTTTCCTCGATACAGCCGATAAGCATCGAGGAGAGGCCTAATGCGAGAATTAAGACGCGTGCGGCCATGAAGAGTCGATTGGATTGATGACCCGGTACGTTCATAATTACCTCCAAGATGCTGTTCACATCGACTCCAGTCGCCAAATTCCATCCTCGGCCCGGATCGCATACAAGAAAAACACTCTATCAACCCCATTGACGGTCCTGATAACCACGAACTCCGCAGACTTCGTGCCAGCGGTCGTTGCAACCAAGTCGCCCAATTGAGCCGCTGCCGAGGCCAGATTGGAACCGAGCGCGGTGAAGATCTGATCATATGGAGCTTGCGCATGGGACACGAGTAGCTTGAGAGCACCCACCTTATTCCCTGTTTTCAGCCGCTCGATCATATCGGCATATACAACCTTGACCAAAGCGACGTGAAGTAGCGCAGTTTTGACCACGACCATGTTCGCTTTTGAATAAATCACACCCCCCAACCCATCCCTAACCGTCACCATCACACCATACGTCCCCGCAACTGCATAACCACACTGATACGTCCCCAGCTGGGTGACCGTGGTGCCTGTCGCCGGATCATCGCACTGCAAGATGATCGTGTGCCCTGCCGGTAGCGAGCCTTCGTCCGTGCGGGTGATCGCCACATCTGCAAAGAACGGTGCCGTCGGCCCGACGATGCCGTTCGGCGTCACCGTCACGCTGAACAATGCCGCTGTTGCGCTTCTGGTGATCGTAATCGTTTGACTCGCCGTCTGTCCATCGGCCGTCGTCACCGTCGCCGTCACGGTATTTGCCCCCGCCTGCAAATTGAGATCGTTGAGGAAGAACTGCCCACCACTACTCACCGTCGCCAGTTGTCCGTTAATGTTCACCGCCGAGTTCGGTGGTGCATTCACGCTGCCGCTGACCAGGACGGTATCATCGTTTGCAGTGCTGCCGTTCAATCCTGCGGTGAATTGGATACTGACGTTGGCACTGACCGTAACGCTCACCGCTGCCGATGTGGTGGTGAGTGTGTTGCTATCCGTCGCCTTGGCCGTGATGGTGTAATTACCCGCCGCGACATTCGTCCATCTGAAGTTATACGGTGCGGTGGTGATGGTGCCTACTAGTGTATTGCCGCTGCCGTTGCTGGCAAAGAACTCAACCTTGGTGATGGTGGCAGTGCCTGCCGGGGTGGCTGTCGTGTTCAGGTCAACGGACGATCCTGCCAGGGCGAAGTTGCTCAAAGTAGTCAGCGTGATCGAGGGTGGGGCCAGTACTTGTACCGTGATCGGTGCGCTGGTTCTGGTCAGGCCCTGCGTCGTGGTGACCGTAGCGGTCAGGGTGTGGCTGCCTTGCGCCATGCCCGACCAGTCGTAGCTGAAGGTGAATGCATTCACGGCCGGGGTGGTGATGCTGGTGAGAAGGGTGGCACCAGCGAAGATCGCGAGTGTGCTGAGGTTGCCGGAGCCGGCCTGGGCGGTGACGCCGATGGTGATGATGCCAAGTGCGATGGTGGCGTTGTTGGCTGGTGTGGTGATCGAGATGCCCGGCTGGATCACGGCGACCGGCGTGGCGCTGACGGTATTGGATACGGGTCCGCTACCGGCGATGGTCGCCGCGGTCATGTTGCAGGTGTAGTTGATATTGGTGGCGAGACCGGTCACGGTGATGGCGGTGGCGTTAGCGGGGGCGGTGCCGGTGCGGGTGAAGCTGCCCGCCTGGGTGCAGGTGGCGGCGTAGCCGGTGATGGCGCTGCCGCCGTCGCTGGCCGGTGGGGTGAAGCTGAGGGTGATGCTGTTGGCGTCAACGCTGGTGCCGGTGATGGTCGGTGCACCAGGTGGCTGGAAGTCGGTCAGGGCAACGAAGGCTTTGCGGATGCTGTTGGTGGCGGGGTTGGCCAGTTGTCCGCTGGCGTTGCTGCCCCAGCAGAGCGCGCCGCCGTTGACCATCGCACAGCTATGGCTGCTGCCGACGGTGACGGTGGTGACGTTGCTGCCGGCGGGGATGGCCACGACCGGGATCAGGCTGGTGAGGGCGTTGCCATTGCCGTCGATGCCGTTGCCGAGCTGGCCGTCGCTGTTGTTGCCCCAGCATTGCACGCCACCATCGACGACCGCGCAGGTGTGGCTGGTGCCGGCGGCGACGGCGGTGGCGTTGCTGCCGGCGCCGATGGCGGTGACAGGGTTCAGGCTCAGCGCGGTGCTGTTGTTGCCGAGCTGGCCGCTGTTGTTGGCACCCCAACATTGCACGCCGCCGTTGACGACCGCACAGGTGTGCTGCGTACCGGCGGCAATGGCAATGGCATTGCCGCCCGCAACAAAAATGCCGATCGGTATCGGGCTGCTGATGGTGCTGTTGTTGCCGAGTTGACCGCTATTGTTCAGGCCCCAGCATTTGATGCCGCCATTGACCAGCGCACAGGTGTGGGCGCTGCGCGCCGATACCGCCGCCGCCGCGCTGCCGGTGGCGATGGCCACGACCGGCACCAGGCTCTGCGTGGTGCTGTTGTTGCCTAGCTGCCCTGCCCCGTTGCCGCCCCAGCAGGAGACACCGCCGTCAACGACAGCACAGGTGTGACTGTCGCCAGCCGCGGTGGCACCGATCTGAATGGCGGCGGGCACGCTGGCTGGCTGGTTCAGAGGCTGCGTGCTGTTGTTGCCAAACTGGCCGTTGGCGTTGGAGCCGCGACACAGAACACCGCCGTCGGCCACGGCGCACAGGTGGACGTTGCCGACGCCACTGGTGGTGACGATCTCACTCTGCAAATATTGTGCGGCAGGCGTGGAATTGGCCATGCCACCGTCGTAGCGGGTGCCCACACAGTTCAGCCCGGCATTGACCACGGCGCAGGTATTGTGATTGCCTGCGGCCAGACTGGTGACCTGACTGCCAGCCGGGTAGGCTACGACGGGTCGTGAGAAGCGATACCGCAGGTCGTAGCCGAATGGCACGTTGTTCAGAAATCCCCAGCAGCGGGCGGCACCGTTGATCAGGGCACAGCTATGCACGCCGCCGACAGCGACGCCGGTCACACCGCTGCCGGCGGGGATCGCGTCAATCACGACCCCGGAAAAAATCGAGGTCAACTGCGTGCCATCGCCAAGCTGGCCACCGTTGTTGCTGCCCCAGCATTTGACACCGCCATTGATGGCCGCACAGGTGTGGCGGGCACCGGCGGCAATGCCGGTGACGTTGCTGCCAGCATCGATGGCGCTGCGGATCGCGGTGGTATTGCTGAAGCCGCCGAGCTTGCCGTCGGTATTGTCACCCCAGCACTGCACACCGCTGGCCACCAGCGCACAGGTGTGCGAGCCCCCAGAGTTACTGTCACCGGCGGAAATAGCGGTGGCGTTGCTACCGGCGGCGATGGTGGTGAGCGGGACGCTGCTTTGCACGACCGCAGCGGCGGCACCAAGTGAGCGGTTGTTGTTTGATCCCCAGCATTGCACGCCGCCATTAACCACTGCGCAAGTGTGGTCGACGCCTGCGGCAATGGCGGTTGCACTGCTGCCGTCGGCTAAAGCGATCACGGCCAGGCTACTGGCGAGGGTGGAATTGTTACCCAGTTGGCCTTCAGCATTGCGTCCCCAGCAGCGGACACCGCCGTTAACCACTGCGCAGGAGTGCTCGCGTCCGGCTGCGACAACGGTGGCGTTGCTGCCCGCTGCGATCGCCACGACCGGCACCGGGCTTTGTACAGTGCCGCCGTTGCCTAGTTGACCGCTGTCGTTGGCACCCCAGCATTGCACGCCGCCATTGATGACCGCGCAGGTATGGCCGCGCCCGGCGGAGACTTGCGTTGCACCGGTGCCGGTGGGCACCGCGACCACCGCATCCAGGGTGGCGTTGGTGGCGTTATTGCCAAGTTGGCCGCTGCTGTTGTTGCCCCAGCAGCGGATACCGCCGCTGTAGACTGCGCAGTCGTGTTCACTGCCCGCTGCCAGCGAGACCACGGTATTGACGAAAGGCGCGACGAGGAGCGGCAGCGACAGGGTGGTGGACCCACCGGCGCTGGTGGCATTGATGAGCAGAATAAAATTGCCGGCGACGCTGGGCGAACCGGACAAGGCAATGTTGCCGTTGGCGTTGACGACGGCGCTGATTCCGGCTGGCAGCCCGTTGATGCTGATTCCACTAAGCGGTGAGGATGCACTGACGATGATGATTGCTTCATAAGGCTGGCCATTGACGGCATTGGCTAACGGTGTAGTCAGCAATCTCGGCAACGTTGCCGAGGTACTCGATGGCTCGACAACGACAGTGGCGAGCACGCGCTGTGCCGCCGCATAACCGTTACCCGCAGCTTGATCGGCAGTGAGTACGCAGGCGCCAGTGGCGACAATGGTGCCGATATTACCCGCCACCGAACACACCGCGGTCGCGGCAGAGCCGAACACGACCGGATTGCCCGAAGCACCGCCGCTCGCGCTGAGCGTGAAGATGGCACCGGGCGCGTACCTGACCGGGCTGGCCGGGCTAAAGCCGGTGATGGTTTGCAGCACAATGCCAGGCGTGACGCTATTGGATGCGGCTGAGTTGGCACCGCTGCCGCTGGCGCTGGTGGCGCGCACCCGGAAGGTATAGGCGGTGCCGTTGGTCAATCCGGCGACGGTAATTGCGGTACACGGTGCACTACAGCTGCTGGTGATGGTACCGGGTGTCGAACTGGCGATGTAGGTGGCAATGGCGGCACCACCGGTGTTGACAGGTGGTGTAAAGGTCACCGTCGCCTGTGTGTTGCCGGCAGTTGCCGTGCCGATCAGCGGCGCACCCGGCACACCGGAGGACGGCGTCACACTATTGGATGCAGCCGAGTTCGCACTGGCCCCGACCGCGTTGTTGGCCCGTACCGTCATGGTGTAGGTAGTGCCGTTGGCAAGCCCGGCCACCGCAATGGCGGTACAGGGTGCGTTGCAGCTACCGCTGATATTGCCGGGGGCAGAGGTGGCCGTATAGGTCGTGATCGCGCTGCCGCCGTTGCTTACCGACGGCGTAAACGTGACAGTCGCGCTATTGGCCGCAGACGTCGCCACGCCGATGGTGGGTGCATCCGGAACAGTGGCACCGACTGTCGGCGTCACCACATTGGATGCAGCCGACAGCGCACCGCTACCGACCACGTTGGTTGCGGATACCCTGAACGTGACTGCGGTGCCGTTGCTGAGGCCGGTGACGACGATGGAAGTACATGGTGCTGCGCAGTTGCCGCTCACGCCGCCGGGTGTGGAGGTCGCCGTGTAGATGGTGATGGCGCTGCCGCCGTTGCTGGCAGGTGCTGCAAAGGTGATTGTTGCACTGGCGTTGCCGGCGCTGGCGATGCCGATGGTCGGCGCGCCGGGGACGGTCGCAGCCACATTCGGTGTGACGCTGTTCGATGCGGCCGAAGCGGTACCGCTGCCGATGGCGTTGATGGCTCTGACGCTAAAGGTGTAAGCCGTGTTGTTGGTCAGACCGGACACATTGATTGACGTACATGGCGCTGTACAGGTGCCGGTCAGGCCGCCGGGTGAGGAAGTCGCGCTGTAGCTGGTGATGGCGCTGCCGCCATTGGCGCCGGGTACCGCGAAAGTGACGATAGCGCTGGTATTGCCGGCGGTAGCGACGCCGATGGTTGGGGCACCTGGCACAGTCACCGGCAGGGTTGGTGTGGCGCTATTGGACGCCGCCGATGGTGCGCCAGTGCCGATGGCATTTCTCGCAGTAACCATGCACGTGACGGTGATGCCGTTAGTCAATCCGCTGACCGTGATCGGTGTTGCTGCACCGGTATTGCTTTGCCCTGCGCAAGTCGCGGTATAGCCGGTGATGGCGCTGCCACCATTGCTGGCGGGCGGTGTAAAGGTAACCGTCACCAGGCCGTTGCCGGCGGTCGCCGTGCCGATGGACGGGGTGCCCGGAACCGTCGAAGGCGTGACGCTGTTGGATGGCGCGGACGCGGCTCCGGTGCCGGTGCTGTTCGTCGCCTGGACTCTAAGCGTGTATGTCGTTCCGTTGACCAGGCCGCTCACGGTGATGACCGTGCAAGGGGCACTACATGT
>JBKJMK010000326.1:0-2955 GCA_046596005.1 Usitatibacteraceae bacterium
TACTGGGAGCAGATTAAAGAGCACATCGAAAATGACCCAGTTGCCCAGAAACAATATCGTGACGCTTGTCGCGATCGCAATGACAAAGGCTAGGGCGTTCATGTATCTGGATCGAAAACTAACTGGCATCCGGAACCTCGCTAACAAGGAAAACGACTACGCCAACTTGCTTGGCCGGGGGGAGCAGCCAATTCAGAAACCCTTGAGCGGGAATTCGGGTTCAGCATTCTGTTTCTCGAAAATTACTTCGTTCCCCAGTGACTGCACTTTCTGACATCAGGTTAAGTCAGTTAACAAGTTGAATTAGGGCTTGAAACAGTTGCTGGAATTTTCGAGCAGCACGCAGGGGCCGAGGCAATCCGGAAAATGTTTCGCGGAGTGTGTGTTTCTTCAGGGTTTTTAGGCGATCCGCGTGACTTGGTCGGCGTGCCGGATCATCCCATGGCCGGTCGTCACGCTGTCTCAGTGTTCTGCCCGAGCGTTTCCACGACCACAACTCCACTATCGTATGCAGCCACAGACACAGATTCCAGCATGCCACGTTGCACCACACGTTTCGAACCTGCTGCTCACCTGCACCATGCACTTCTTTCACGTCATGGAAATTCTGTTCGATCGCCGAGCGGTCGGCCACACTTTCGATAATTGTCTCGGCAGGGACGGCTGCATCCGTGCAGAAAAATGCCACCCACTCCGCCCCGCAATCAGAAAACAGCTCGCGCGATCGCTTTACGACCACAACTCGAATGACGCCACCCACGGGCGCGTACGTCGCCAGAAACGTTTTGAAGGTGACAGTCTGTTCCTTGCCATACAGTGTCATTTGAGCCGACGTCCAGCCCTGCCGGTGACCGCCACGATGTGCCAGCGAAATGCGATTCTCGCCATACTTTCGCGGTCGGCCTTTGCCACAGCGTTTTGCCGTCACAGGAAGATCGAACAGAGCAGCGTCTTTTCGCAGACGGCTGACCACCACGGCCCCTGTTGCCATGACTCGCTTCAGGAAAGGACGCTTCGCATAAGCACCATCCGCGACCACCATGACCCGCTTCTTAAACCAGTTTTGAAACAGTTTTACGCACCATTCCACAAGTTCTGCGGCCAGTTCCAGCTTTGTGCGAAACTTCCACGGAGCTTTGCCGATGTTCTCAAGAACCTGAAGATCTTTCTGTCGCACGTACATCAGCGCGAGCAACGGCATCCCGATGCATCCCCACTGAGGATGCGTCACCAGCCAGCTGATGGTGACCCACACGTGGCCATACAAAAATTCCGAACCGGATGGTCCGGGTGTGGGATTGTGGTGCGTCCCGGCCAATTCGACTTTGGGCCCGTATCGCTTTGTGGGAGAATCATCCAATGCCAGTTTGATGAACTCACCGATCTGGCTGACGGGAATCTGTTTGACAGCCAGATGCAGCAGTTCGGTGGCGACACGTTTTGCACTGCGTCCCAGTGTCTGCAGGAAGTAATAGTGGTCCTGCCAGTCGTCCGTCACACCGGCGGCCCGCAGCCAGCATGCCACTGTTCTGCGGCCACTCCCGAGCAGCATGCCGAGAATGATTGTCAGAAAATACTTTCGGCTTCTTCGGTCCAAAGCGGTGGTGAGAATTTCACACCAGTCTGTTATCCTGTGCGGCAGCGTCCATGCAGCCATCGGGGTGCTCCTTCGGGAAAAGAACTGTCGTCGTAAAACAATTCTTACCCAGGACCCCCGTGGCTGCGTAGACCAATTTCCTCATGCCGACGAATGTGTTAAGCAGATGTCAGAAAGTGCAGATTTTAGGTCAGGTGCTTAGAAACGGTGTCGGAGGTATCACTTTTGACCGAAAGCTGGAAATTGTGCGCGAAATCTACTTGCTCGCTCGTCGCTTCAATGGACTCGTGATCCATGATCTTCCCAATGATATTCCCCGATGGGCCGAGGCACTGAATGAACGATTTCATGAGCAACATTCTGGTGATTCAATTGCGGAAAGAATTGGTCGAATTACAAGCCACATTGTTGGCTCGCTAACTTTCTTGTCATATGCCTCTGGCGAGGCGTGTGTCGCACGCATTAGCTCACGAAAAGCTTGAAGAAGTATTTAACGAAGCCCTCGCAAATGACACAAGTTTTCCCGCAAGGTTGTTTGATCTATCTTCCAGACTGGACTTGCTAAATGGTGTTCCTGTCAATAAAGCAGGAGATCTTTACGACGACATGAAAGGCAACGTGATTGGACGCAACGCGGTGCGAGCGTTGGTGGCGAACTATATTTACCTTTATCGGATTGATTACAAGGACCACCAAGCAATTTGCCGCCGCCTCGGAATCGAATATGCGGACGAGAAGGTCAAATTGGATCCGTCGCAAAAGAAATTGCGGCAGTCAACGTCGGGGAAAGGAAAGAAGCACCGCAAGTGACTCCTGAGATCGGCGAAGTGTTGCTGAAGCTCATGTGCAATTCACAACGTCGCAAGTGCCATTTGTGCGAATCTTTTGGCGTGGAGGGGCCGTTTGCAGGATGCAGGGACGCCGGGTTTGAATCCTTCTCGATTTGCTCGGTAGCAGCACGAAAATGCTTAAGCGCCTCTTCAGTCGAAATCTCAGCTGAGACAAGCGAAGCGGACTTTCGTGGAAGCTGAAAACCTGCTGGTCTGGAATTCCGATCGCATGAAAAAGCCGAAGACGACGCTGGCGGTCTGGTACAACATCGAGATCGGTGGCTCACTTGAGGAGAGTCAGGACGCATCGGTCCAGATGCTCGCTTCCTTTGGAATTTCATTTCTGGCGATCGATCGTGCTGATTCTCGTCATTCAGTATAACGGCTGGTCGAAGACGTTTGTCATTCTCGCAAAACTTCCACTGGCCGTCATCGGAACATGGTTTGGCTTGTGGTTCACCGACAGTCCGCTGGAATGCATGCCACCGTTGAGCCAACGAACGGAATGGTGAATAAGAATAATACGAA
>JBKJMK010000354.1:0-13320 GCA_046596005.1 Usitatibacteraceae bacterium
TTGACGACGATCGGTGGCCGTTCAAGAAATTTCACTTCCAACCCACGGGAAGTCATCCAGTCCGCAACCGCAAATCCCGTCGCACGCGGCCAAGGACGTAACTCGTGCGGTTTGTAACGGCGGTAGTCGATCAGTTCCGGACTCATCCTGATCTCACCCGTCGCGACCACGTGGTAGCAGAGCATGATCTCGTTCTTGCGTTCAAAAATATAGTTGCCAATCAGCGTCGCGGCGACAACATCGAGATTCAGTTCCTCCTTGACCTCGCGTGCGACGCCAAGTTTTGGATCTTCGTTTTTTTCCAGGTAGCCGGTGACCAGTGCGAAGGCACCTTCCGGCCAGCCGGCACCTCGCGCGAGCACTATTTCACCTTCGTGCTCGACCAGCGCGCCGACTGCTGGCGTCGGGTTTTGCCATTGCACGAAACCGCAAGCATCGGCGGGGCAAGCGCGACGGGTTCGCACACCGCCATCATCCGCGATCTCGCGGTCCATCAGCTCGGTGGTACAACGTGGGCAATGTTTGAAGATTTCGAACAAAGTACATCAGGCGCGCTGCGCCACCCAGTCTTTGACGCTGGCCAGTGCCGTCGGCAACGCCGCGGCATTTGTCCCGCCAGCCATCGCCATGTCGGGCTTGCCGCCACCCTTACCACCCACCTGTTGCGCGACATGATTCACCAAATCACCGGCTTTGTATTTCGCAATCAAGTCGTTGGTCACGCCTGCGGCAAGGCTGACTTTTTCACCATCGGCGATGGCAAGCACAATTACTGCCGACTTTAATTTTTGCTTTAGCTGATCCAGCGTTTCACGCAGGATCTTCGCATCGGTGCCATCGAGCTTTGTCGCAAGCACTTTCACGCCGTTGACGTCGAACGCTTGCGACAGCAATTCATCGCCTTGCGCCGCGGCCAGCTTTGATTTCATCGTGGCAAGCTGCTTCTCGAGCGTCTTGACGTTTTCCAGCAGGCCGGAAATCTTGCTTTCAACATCGGCTGGCTGCGATTTCAGCAATTCGGCTGCGTGCGAAAACCTGCGATCCAGCGACTGCACATAGTCGAATGCAACCGATCCTGCAACCGCTTCAACTCGCCTCACGCCCGCCGCCACGCCCCCTTCAGACACAATTTTGAACAGCCCGATATCACCCGTGCGTGCCACATGCGTGCCGCCGCAAAGTTCTTTCGACGAGCCAATGTCCAATACGCGGACTTCATCGCCATATTTTTCACCGAACAACATCATGGCACCGGTTTCCTGCGCAGACTCCAAATCCATCACACGCGCATCTGTGGGCGAATTCAACAGGATTTCCGCGTTGACAATCGCTTCCACTCTGGCAATTTCATCTGCCGTCATCGGCGCGTTATGCGCAAAGTCAAAACGTGTTTTGTCGGCGTCGACCAGCGAACCTTTTTGCTGCACGTGTTCGCCCAACACGTCGCGGAGCGCTTTGTGCATCAAATGCGTCACCGAGTGGTGGCGCATCGTGCGGTTGCGGATCGGCGTGTCAACTGCCGATGCGACCGAATCGCCGATGGCCAACTCACCGGTGGTGAGTTCGCCGACGTGACCAAATACGTCGGACTGAATTTTCTGCGTGTCCTGAACCTTAAACAGCGTGAGGCAAGTTCCCCCTTTTGTGAGTTCGCCAGAATCACCCGCCTGGCCGCCTGACTCGGCGTAGAACGGGGTCCTGTCGAGCACGACGATGCCCTCCTCGCCCGCGGCGAGATGTTGTACCGGCGATCCACCCCGATACAACGCGACCACACGGCCTGCCTCGGACAGCGTGTCATAGCCGCGAAATTGTGTCTTCGCGCCGCGATACTCAAGTGCCGCGCCGGCTTTGAATTTGGAGCCCGCGCGCGAACGCTCCTGCTGGGCGGCCATGGCCTTGTCAAAGCCTGCCATGTCCACCTCAAAGCCGCGCTCCCGGCCGATGTCAGCCGTGAGGTCGATTGGAAAACCGTAGGTGTCGGAGAGTTTGAAAGCGGTCTCACCATCGAGCCGTTTCTCATTGCCTTTGAGTGCCGCGTCGAGAATATCCATGCCCTTTTCAAGCGTCTCACCAAAGCGCTCTTCCTCTTGCCGCAGTATGGCCTTTACGCGATCTTTTGATTGCACGATTTCCGGAAATGCATCGCCCATGACGTTGGCAAGATCGTCCACCATCTTGTAGAAGAATGGTTTCTTCTGACCAAGTTTGTAGCCGTGCCGCATGGCGCGACGCGCTATACGCCGCAGCACGTAACCTCGCCCGGCATTTTCCGGAATCACGCCATCGCAAACCAGAAACGAGCAAGCGCGGATGTGGTCAGCGATCACACGCAGACTGGGATTGGTCAAATCCAACGTGCTGGTTTCACGCGCGGCGGCCTTGATCAGCACCTGAAACAAATCGATCTCGTAATTGGCATGTACGTGTTGCAGAACTGCGGACAAACGCTCCAGTCCCATGCCGGTGTCGACCGACGGTTTCGGCAACGCAATCATCGGCCCATCCGCGACTTCGCGGTTGTATTGCATGAAGACGAGATTCCAAATCTCGATGTAGCGATCGCCATCTTCATCCGCGGAGCCGGGTGGCCCGCCGGGGATATGCGCGCCATGGTCGTAAAATATTTCACTGCAGGGGCCGCACGGCCCGGTGTCACCCATCATCCAGAAATTGTCTGAGGCGTATTGACCGCCCTTGTTATCACCGATGCGCACAATTCGCTCTTTAGGAACACCGATTTCATTTGCCCATATGTCGTAAGCCTCATCGTCGGTTGCGTACACGGTGACGAGCAGCTTTTCTTTCGGTAAGCCGTAGACCCCGGTCAGTAATTCCCATGCGTACTTGATCGCATCGCGCTTAAAGTAATCGCCGAAACTGAAGTTACCCAGCATCTCAAAAAAAGTGTGGTGCCGCGCTGTGTAGCCGACATTTTCCAGATCATTGTGCTTGCCACCGGCACGTACGCAGCGTTGCGACGTTACCGCGCGGACATAGGCACGCTTTTCTTTGCCAAGAAAGCAATCCTTGAATTGATTCATGCCGGCGTTGGTGAATAACAACGTAGGGTCATCGGCCGGAACCAGCGAGCTGGACGCCACAGCGGTGTGGCCCTTTGAGACGAAAAAATCGATGAAGGCTTGGCGGATGCCGGAAACGGTGGTGAGATTCATGACGTTTTACGAAGGGTGACTGAGGACGATAGCGATGACGTCATTTTACCTTAGCGCGATAGCAAGCACGACAGCACGCTTTCGCAAAGACGCATGCTTCGTCGGCCACTTTTCTGCGAAAGCCATTGAGGGTGACCCGCACGGCCGTTCTCGCCATGCGCCGGGCTGCTTGCAGGCTGCAAATCTGCCCGTGGTGACAACGATATCGCGCAGAACGCCATTCAACAAGCTTCTACAGCCACTTTTGCCCGGAACACCGCGCCAGTACTAGAGATTCAACTATTCTCCAGTGTCTAACCGGTTTCAAACCCCAACGTCTGCTTGACCATCAGAAATTTGCCCGACAGATGTTGCTCTGAATCTCCACCCATATTCAACGTGGCGTATCGATGGCTGCCCAACCATTTCATTTCACGCTTCAAGCCACTGCCGGATTTGATGAACATCGCCAGGAACGCGTCCGGATCAAACTCTTTCAGCCAAGTGAGCTTTTCACGGCTTGGTGGATTCGCCAGCGGGGTGCCATCAAATTTACGGAATACGAAGCTGGTGGCAACGTTGTATTTACCCCTTGCCGGCGTCAGGTCAGGCGCTTCGCCCGTGGCGATTTTTAGTGCGACATCATGCAGATTGATGCCGTCAACTTTCTCGTACAAGTCTGAAAATTGTGCTGCCATCCGTGGATTAACTTCGATCAGACGGCATTCGCCTGATTCCCTGCACACACGCATTTCAACATTGAACAATCCATGGTCCAGGCCAAGCGCCTGCACGATACGCCGGGCGGTGTCGCGCGCGCGAAGTGCAGGCGCCGGTGGCAACCGGGTGGGATATTCGAAACGCATGAATTGATCGGTGCCGGGATACATGACGGCGTCGATAATGCCCAGAATATGAATCTCGCCTTCAATGACCACGCCATCCACATTGATCTGCTGGCCGTCGATCAACTCTTCAGCGATCATCCAGTGCGCATCAACGTCAAAGTCAGTGAGCTTTTTAACGACGTCGTTAAAGGGGCGCACCAGCCGTTTAATGATGTACTGCTCCCACGGGTGGAAGGTCATGTGCTGTTGAAGCTCGGCAAAATTGTCGACGCGACGCGCCAGTACCGAATAGGCCGCTTTCACAGGTTTCACAAAATATGGAAACTTGAGCGGGATTTCAGCCACCGACTTGAACGTATATGGAAATACATGAAAGGCGACGTTTGCCTCCGGCACTTCTTGCTCAAGGATGCGTCGTGCAATGTACTTGTGCTGGGCAGCGATCAATGCCTTCGGATCGGGTCCCGGCAAGCCCATCTTTTTGGCCAGCAACGCACCCGCGAGGGCACCAAATTGCTCGTTACTGGAAATAATGCCGGCAAGCTTCGCATGCCGATATTTTTTGGCGAGCTTGTCGACGAACGTAAAAATATTAAACGTCAACAGCTGCACATTGCTCGGAAAGCTGAAAAGATCAAAGCCTTCGTAAAAAAAATGATAGTGCGGGCTGGTCTGATCTTCGGCGGCTTTCGCAAGCTGTGACTGATCCCAATCCGCATCAAAGAGCACAAGTATGTTTTTCAACTCGGTATTTTGTTTGTTGTTGGATAGATCGGGATACGTAATCCAGCTGCGAATGGATTCTACCAATGAATCGCCATGCTGCACCGCCGCATGGCAGGATTTGCGCCAACCTGTAATATTCGCCTCACGCATCAGGCAGCTACGCCGGGTGTGATAAGGAGAAGCGCCAGTGAAACCGACTGATATTCGTCAGCCGAACTACTTCCACAAGGTTGTGGATTGTCAATGGGCATGCCCTGCCCACACCCCCGTTCCAGAATACATCCGCATGATCGCTGCAGGCCGCTACGGTGATGCCTATATGGTGAATTGGCAATCAAACGTGTTTCCGGGAATTCTCGGACGTACCTGCGATCGGCCGTGCGAACCGGCCTGTCGGCGCGGACGCGTTGAGGAAAATAACGGTGACAAGCCGGAACCGGTCGCTATCTGTCGCTTGAAGCGCGTAGCCGCCGACTTGAAGGAGGACATTCGCGAGCGCCTGCCGAAGCCCGCGCGGAAAAAAAACGGCAAGCGTATTGCCTGCATCGGGGCGGGACCGGCTTCTCTCACCGTTGCGCGCGATTTGCTACCGCTCGGATACCACGTTGTGGTCTACGACGGCGATGCCCGCGCTGGCGGCATGATTCGTACCCAGATTCCGCGCTTTCGTCTGCCGGAGTCGGTCATCGATGAAGAAGTCGGCTATGTGCTGAATCTCGGTGCAGAGTTCCGTGCCGGGACGCGTGTCGACAGCATGAAATCGTTGCTCAGCGAGCACTACGATGCCATTTTTGTCGGTACCGGTGCGCCGCGTGGCAGGGATCTGGATATTCCCGGGCGCACTGAAGCTGCAGCCAATATCCACATCGGCATCGATTGGCTGTCTTCCGTCTCCTTCGGCCACATTGAAAAAATCGGCAAGCGGGTGATTGTGCTTGGCGGTGGCAATACGGCCATGGATTGCTGCCGCTCTTCGCGACGCCTGGGCGGTGATGAGGTAAAGGTAATTGTGCGTTCAGGGTTCGATGAAATGAAGGCGTCACCCTGGGAAAAAGAAGATGCACAACACGAAGGTATCCCGATCATTAATTTTCACGTACCGAAAGCGTTTACGCATCAGAACGGCAAACTTACTGGTGTAACGTTTGAAATAGTTGAAGCAAAATTTGACGACAAGGGCAAACGCACTCTCGTGGGCGCAGGCCAGACTGATGTGCATGTGCCCTGCGACGATGTGCTCGTTGCCATCGGCCAGGAGAATTCGTTTCCCTGGATTGAACGCGACATCGGACTTGATTTTGACAAATCGGGAATGCCGGTAGTCGATAAAACAACGATGCAGGCAAGCTTGCCCAGAATATTTTTTGGCGGCGACGCGGCGTTTGGCCCGAAAAATATCATCTGGGCAGTTGCGCACGGCCACGAGGCTGCGATCTCGATCGACAAATTTTGCCAGTCTGAGGATGTCTCGGTTCGACCACCGCCGATGATGAATCTGCTTAGCCAGAAAATGGGCATCCACGAATGGAGCTACGACAATGCCATCACGGGCGACCTTCGCTACAAAGTGCCCCTGAAAGACATTTCTGTCGCGCTAAAAAATATCCGTGTCGAAGTTGAGCTTGGCTTTGACGCAAAGCTCGGCTACAAGGAAGCGCAGCGCTGCCTGAATTGCGATGTGCAAACGGTCTTCAATACGGCGCAATGCATCGAATGCGACGCGTGCGTCGATATTTGCCCAATGGACTGCATCACATTTACAGCCGATGGTGAAGAGACCGAATTGCGGGCGCGTTTGACTTCCCCTGCCCTCAACCTCAGCCAGGATTTGTATATTTCAAGTGTGCTGAAAACCGGCCGCATCATGGCCAAGGATGAAGATGTCTGCCTGCATTGTGGACTCTGTGCTGAACGCTGCCCGACCGGCGCATGGGATATGCAGAAATCGTTGATCGAAATGACCCATGCCGGAGGCGGAAGAATCTTGCCCCGACCGCAACTCGAAAAACTGGCGGAGGCGGCAGAATGAAGCAAGTCGCCATTGAAGCGGTAAACGACTTCGTCATCAAATTTGCCAACGTCAACGGTTCCGGTTCCGCCTCAGCAAATACCCTGTTTGCAAAATCGATCCTGCGAATGGGTGTGCCGGTTTCACCGCGCAATATTTTTCCCTCCAATATTCAGGGCCTACCGACCTGGTACGAGGTGCGTGTGACCGAAAGCGGCTATCTTGCCCGGCGCGGTGGTTGCGATTTCATGGTGGCCATGAATCCGCAGACGTGGGACAAGGACGTTGCCGAGATTGAACCAGGTGGATATTTGTTTTATGACTCGACCAGAGAGATGCCGAAATCAAAATTTCGGGATGACGTCAACGTCATTGGCATGCCACTCACTGAAATCGTCAATGGCGCCTACACCGACCCGCGCCAACGCCAGTTGTTCAAGAATATTATTTACGTTGGCGCGTTGTCTGCGCTGCTCGATGTCGAAGTGACGGTGATCGAGCAACTCATCGCCGAGCAATACAAAGGCAAGGAAAAACTGCTGCCGCCAAATATCGCCGCACTGCATATGGGCCGGGATTTCGCGTTGGCGCATCTTGATTGCAACATTGGCCTCAAGGTAAAACGCGCCGACAAAGTGGGCGACCTGATTTTTGTCGAAGGCAATAGCGCAGCCGCGTTAGGCGCAGTCTATGGTGGGGCGACTGTCGCAGCGTGGTATCCGATTACACCCTCGTCTTCGCTTGCCGAAGCGTTCGCCAAACATTGCAAAAAATTCCGCACCACGGAAGATGGCAAGGCTCGCTACGCGATTGTGCAGGCTGAAGATGAGCTTGCCTCGATCGGCATGGTGATTGGTGCGGCGTGGAATGGGGCAAGGGCATTCACCGCAACGTCAGGACCTGGAATTTCGTTAATGCAGGAGTTCCTCGGGCTCGCTTATTTTGCGGAAATTCCCTCCGTGATATTTGATGTGCAGCGCGCCGGGCCGTCCACTGGGATGCCAACGCGAACCCAGCAATCAGACGTCCTTAGCTGCGCCTACGCGTCACATGGCGATACCAAGCACGTGTTGCTGTTTCCCGAGGATCCATACGAATGTTTCACCTTCGGCGCGGAAGCTTTCGATCTTGCCGACCGATTGCAGACGCCTATTTTTGTCATGCTCGATCTCGATATTGGCATGAACGAGAGGCTGTGCAAGCCCTTCGAATGGGACGACAACCGGCAAATGGATCGCGGCAAAGTAATGACTGCGGAGGACCTTGAAGCCGGCAAGGATTTTGGCCGTTACCTTGATGTCGATGGCGATGGCATTCCCTACCGTACTTACCCCGGCACGCATCCGACCAAGGGCAGCTACTTCACCCGTGGCACCAGCCGCGACCGATACGCGCGCTACACCGAGGAAGGTGATGCGTACGTCGACAACATGCAGCGCCTGCTCCGCAAATTTGAGACCGCCAAAGAAAAGGTGCCGAAGCCGGTCATTCGCAAAGCCGCGCATTCAACCCGCTTTGGCGTCATTTATTACGGGTCCACCAGCCCGGCGATGCATGAAGCCCTGGATATTCTGAATGACGCCGGACTGCATCTGGATGCGATGCGGGTGCGGGCATTTCCGTTTTCAGACGAGGTGCTGGAATTCATCGCGTCACACGACGATGTTTTTGTCGTTGAGCAGAATCGTGATGCGCAACTACGCACGCTGCTGATTAATGAAGGCGCAATCAATCCAGCCGTACTCACGCCGGTGTTGCATTACGACGGCACGCCGATTACCGCGCATTTCATCGCCAATGAAATTTCACAAAATCTTAAGGCGCTCAATGTTGCGCCATTACGCACAGTGGTATCGAAGCGTACCAGTCAGGAAAGCAAATGACCTACCTCGCCAAGCCGAAACTGCATCACCCCAATTTGCCGCGCAACAAATTGGGCTATACACGCCGCGACTACGAAGGTGCGATCTCTACACTTTGCGCAGGTTGCGGCCATGACTCAATCTCCGCTGCCATTATTCAGGCGTGCTTCGAGCTTGATCTGCCGCCGCACCGCATTGCCAAACTCTCCGGGATCGGCTGCTCGTCGAAAACGCCAACCTACTTCCTTGGTAATTCACACGGCTTCAATACGGTACACGGTCGCATGCCGTCAGTGCTCACCGGTGCCAATCTTGCCAATCGCGATCTCATTTACCTCGGTGTATCGGGCGATGGCGACTCTGCCTCGATCGGACTGGGCCAGTTTGCCCACGTGATGCGCCGTGGCGTCAATATGACCTACATCGTCGAGAACAACGGCGTTTATGGACTCACGAAAGGGCAATTTTCCGCCACCTCCGACAAAGGCTCAAAAAGCAAGCGCGGTGCCATCAATGCAGACGAAGCGATCGATCTTGTTGGCTTGGCCATGCAGCTGGGCGCCACCTATATCGGACGCAGTTTTTCCGGCGACAAACAACAATTGGTGCCACTCATTGCTGGCGCAATCCTGCATCAGGGCGCAGCCTTCATCGACGTGATATCCCCTTGCGTGGCGTTCAATAATCACGAAGGATCCACCAAGAGCTATGACTATGTGCGTGAGCACAATGACGCAGTCAATTTTCTCGATGTCATCAAATTTCGGGACGAAATCACCACCGAATATGCGCCGGGCACGCTACAGGAAGTGGAGCAGCACGACGGCTCTGTGCTTCGCCTGCGAAAACTACACGAGGACTACGACCCGACTGATCGGATCAAGGCAATGAATCACCTGCATGAAAGTCACGAGAAACATGAAATTGCGACCGGACTTCTATTCGTCAACGGCGATCCCAGCGACCTGCATGTCGCTGCCAATACCGTGAATATTCCGCTCAACTTGCTCGACAGCGAGGCATTGATACCGGGTGCTTCAGCGCTCGCAAAGTTGAACGCGTCGTTACGTTAGGCGCGCTGAACCGCGCCTGCCGACTGGGACTATTTGGTCGTCCACGCGTCGAAATCGAGCTTGTTGGCATCGAACGCCGTGTGCTTGGGCGCGGCACTCGCTTTCATTTCCGCTTCCGCCTTGTGAAAGGCCTCTGCCAGCTTGAAACTGATCTTGGCCAAGCCGTCCGGACTGGCCGTGATTTTGGCAGTCGCATCGGTGACAACAATTGCCCCGCTCGCCAGATTGACATAAATCTGCGCAGCCATTTCCCTTATCGGATCATGTTCGTTTGATTTATTAAGTGCTTGCGAGTTGTTACTGCTGCTGGTGCTGGCGTGGCCGGACATGTGTGCATCCATCGATCAAAAATTGTTTGTTAATCGTACGCCAAATGCGTGTCGGCGAGTGGACTATCTTGCGGAAAATATTGCTTGAACGCAGTTGAGACGCACCATTTCTCAGTCATCACCACCAACCGATGTTGGACAAATCCGAGCCTGCACTATGCGGTTGTCGCGCGTCACTAAAAGCGCCATCGCGAAGCAGCCGAGCTGAATTGACGCGGGGAACGGCACCCTAATGACTACGCATCTCCCCCACCCAATCCGAAGGCACGGCGAAATTAAGATTCTGACCAGCCTTGGTCTGAAATGTCACCACGCCGACCATGCGTCCGGACGTGTCAAACAATCCACCGCCGCTGGATCCGGGCGAGACCGGTGCGGACGTCTGAATTATTTTGCTACCCTGTGAATCGCGCAGCGCCGAGACGATGCCATCGCTGATGGTCAAATCGAGCCCTTGCGGTGCCCCAACCGCATAGACGCGCTGTCCGACGCGAACCGATTCGACGCTGCCAAGACTGACGGCCGGTGCGGTCAGCCCGGATACACCCAGCAGGCACAAATCCCGCTCTTCATTGGCAACCTCAACCGAGGCCGAATACGCGATGCCGTCGAGTTTCACCTCAAGCAACTCGCCACGCAGCGCGACGTGGCAATTTGTGATCACAGCGCCAGGCCCAATCACAACCCCGCTCCCGCCCGCGACCGGCAAGCCGGCGGCATTCGAAACACTGATACGAACGACGCTTTGCGAAACCTGACTGAAAATATCTTCTGCTGAACGCGGCCCTGTCGGCACCGTGCTGGCAGAGATTGATTTTGAATCAGACTTCGCGCCTGTCGGGCTATTCGATCTCTCGTTTGCCGCCGAAGCGCTCGCAGCAAGTGCAAGCTGCTGTGCTGCGCTTGGCAGGGTGTTGCCGCCTGATGGCTTTCCGGAATTTATCCAGATCACGATACCAATCAATATCAGGCAAGCGAATAATGCCTTGCCCCAGCTGCTCTCCCGGATACGTTCAGCGAGTGTTCGTGTGCCGCTGGCTTCGTCTTTGTCAGGCGTCGAGGAAGCGTGTGGCCGCACCGTCAGGTCATAAGACATGCGCTGGATCGGGTCGGATAACACCTCAAATGCCTTCCTCAACGCTGCACGGGTGTTCGGATCGGTATCGTGTTCACGCGCCAGCGCTTCCAGAGCGCGCTGATAGCCGAGTGCAATTGCATCAAGCTTGGCGTCCGGTTCGATATCGAGCAGCTCGTAATAGGATCGTTGTGGTGACATGGCCATCAATCAAGAATTGACTTGGCGACGCGGTCGATTGCGCAGCAATTAATTTACGCGGGTGTAAAAAATCTCGTCTGCATTTCATCGAGTCCAAACGCATGCAGTACTTCCTTCAAACGTTCGGCGGGCCGTTTGCGCGGAAGGTCTTTGTAGCGGGCGATGATGAGTTCGTTTTTCATTGAATGTTCCCAGCCAACCAGTTCAGTCACATTCACCTGATAACCGTGTGCTTCGAGTTGCAGGCAGCGCATCACATTGGTGATCTGGCTACCAAATTCACGCGTGTGAAGCGGGTGTCGCCAAATTTCCGTCAAGGCGCTTTTGGCAAGATCGTTGCCTTTGTTTTTTCTGAAAATCCCGGCAACTTCTGCCTGGCAACACGGCACCAGCACGATGAATCTCGCCTGCTTTTTAAGCGCGAATTGAATAGCGTCGTCAGTGGCGGTATTACAGGCGTGCAGCGCCGTTACGATATCGACTGTTGCCGGCAAGTCGGCAGAAACTATCGACTCGGCGACCGATAAGTTCAGGAATGTCATGCTGGAAAATTGAAGCTTCGCCGCCAGCGCCCGCGATTTCTCGACGAGGGTGTCGCGGGTTTCGATACCGTAGATTCTGTATTCCCCCGTCAGCGATTTGAAAAACAGATCGTAGAGAATAAATCCCAGATACGATTTTCCCGCGCCGTGATCGACGAGTTGGATACTGGGACGCTGCTGCCAAATCTCTCGTAGCAGGGGCTCGATGAATTGGTACAGGTGGTAAACCTGCTTTAACTTTCGGCGGCTATCCTGATTCATCCGGCCGTCTGCCGTCAGGATATGCAGTTCTTTGAGCAAGGCAATCGACTGCCCGGGCCGCATTTCGACCGATTTGTCGACCGCCTTATCCACAATCTTGTCGACAGCCGCTGCCTGCGCATTGCTGCGCGCCAATTTGGGGTCAGCCATTGATGAAATCGACCCGTGCGGCGCAGCCGAAGCTGATGCCGTCAGGCCGCTGGCTTTTCTTCGTTTGGCGTTTCGACCGGTGTATCGGTTTCGGCCGCTTCACCTTCAGCAGCACCGGTCTCGTCCGGGTTGCCGATCGCAGCTTTACGCTGCTGCTTTTCATCTTTTTTTGCCTTCTTGGCGAGTTCACGCTGACGCTTTGCAAAATTATAATTTGGCTTTGCCAATTGGTGGTCCTTTCTGGATGGTCGTTAGGTAGTTTGGACAAGCGCAGGGTCGCACCGTCCAATTCATGACTTTGATTCTAGCCTAATCGCTCTCTCAATAGACGGCGCGTCATGCCAATATCGCGCCCAAACCTGCTATTTCACATTCAAGCGGTATTTGCCAACAAAAGCTCGCGCGGCGTGAGCCATCGCCATTGTCCCACTGCTAAATCCATCGGCATCGGCAACTGCCCAATCTGGCTGCGATGCAGCGACTCGACATGGTTGCCCACGGCCGCAAGCATGCGCTTGACCTGATGGTATTTTCCGGATGTTAACGTGAGTCTCAGTTTCCCGTTCAACGTGAGCGTGCACGCGAGTGCCTTCACCGGATCGGGGCTGTCATCGAGCACAACGCCTTCGATCAAACTCGCCACCTGCGGCGCCGTGACCGTGTCGCTCGTGACGACTTCATATATCTTCGGCACCTCATGCCTGGGCGACGTCATGCGATGGATGAACTGGCCGTCATCGGAAAACAACAACATGCCGGTCGTATCCTGATCGAGTCGCCCTACCGCCTGCACCTCGCGCGTTCGCAATGGCGCTGGCAGCAAGGTGTACACGCTGGGGTGCGATTTCGGTTTTTGCGAGCACTCAAAATCAGCCGGTTTGTGCAGCATCAGGTACGCTTTGGCGTGATATTGCCAGCGCACACCTTCCACGCAAAACTCAAACACGTTGCCCTCAGGCGAATCCGCTGTGACATCCCAGTCTGCCGCAGGATCCGTGCACGCTTTGCAGTCCACTTCCACTGCGCCACGCGCAATCAGCAGACGGCAAAGTTTGCGGGCGCCAAATCCCTGACTGAAGAGAATCTGCTC
>JBKJMK010000002.1:0-6758 GCA_046596005.1 Usitatibacteraceae bacterium
AGCAGGGGTGAAAATATTTTCGCGGTGAACGCAGCTACCCAATAGTAGAGAGGCGGGTAATCGTGATTGGGGATGCCTGCGACGGTAGGCACCAGCCAGTTTCCGTCCTGCAACATCGAATAGACAATGCCAAAAGTAGTCGCCTCCGTTTTCCAGGGGTCATGGCCAATCAGGCCCGGCAATATCCAGGCGCAACAGATGATGATGAAAAGCGTCGTTTTGACGGGTGTTGACGTGCCATCAAAAATGATCGGTTGGCGCATTGTTGTCGACAACGTATCGGAGCGGCGATCCAGATGTTTTTGTCCTGTCGGGTCAGACTTCGACTTCATGTGGCCGACATGAATGATGACAAGGCGGCTCTCACTGTTGCAAGCTTGCAAGGACAGCGAAAAGGGTTAACCTGGAAAAATCCTGAACCGGGGGCAACGAGAGGCATTACGCATTTCCTCATTCACATAGTTGGTTTGCGATTTTATTTTACGCCCTTGCTCGACTTATCCTGATGCGCGACCAAAGCAAAAAAGGCAGCCTTGGCTGCCTTTTTGGAATGTGTCCAAGTGGCTATTTTGCTTTGCTTGCAGACGCCTTGGTTTTAGGCGCTGGTACCGGGGCCACCACAACGGGCTTGTCTGCCGAGCGCGTATAACGTTGCTTGAATTTGTCGATACGACCAGCCGTATCCATGATCTTGTGCTTACCGGTATAAAACGGGTGCGACTCAGACGATATCTCGATACGAATCATCGGATAATCGTTGCCATCGGTCCATTTCATTTTTTCGCGACCCTTGGTCTCGACGGTCGAGCGGGTCAGGAATTTGAAGTCACATGAAGAATCAAAAAAAATGACTTCGTGGTATTCGGGGTGGGTATTCGGTTTCATGCGGTTTGCCTTTCTTTCCGTAAAGGGTGGCCCCAGTGGCGACCTCTATGCAGACAAGTGTTCGAAGAGCCGGTAATTATGCCGGAAATCGATCAAAAAGGCAACGAGCGGCACGGGGGGCTTATAGGCTGGCCAGAGTGACTTGTCTCGGGTTTTTAGCCCTTTTTCATTGAGTCGAAAAACTCCGCGTTGTTTTTCGTCGCCTTGAGCTTGTCGACCAAAAACTCGGTCGCCTCGAGTTCATCCATGCTGTACATCATTTTGCGTAGTACCCAGACCTTCTGCAGCAACTCAGGTTTGATGAGCAATTCTTCTTTGCGCGTACCTGAACGATTGACGTTAATTGCCGGGTAAACGCGCTTTTCTGCCGCGCGACGATCAAGATGCACTTCCATATTGCCGGTGCCCTTGAATTCTTCATAAATCACGTCGTCCATGCGGCTGCCGGTATCGATCAACGCGGTCGCGATAATCGTCAACGAGCCACCTTCTTCTATATTGCGAGCCGCACCAAAAAAGCGTTTGTGGCGCTGCAAGACATTTGCATCGACGCCACCGGTCAACACTTTGCCGGATGCCGGCACCACGGTGTTGTAGGCGCGTGCCAGACGGGTGATGGAATCAAGCAGGATCACCACATCCTTTTTGTGTTCGACCAGGCGCTTGGCTTTTTCGATCACCATCTCAGCGACCTGCACATGGCGGGTGGCGGGTTCGTCAAATGTTGACGAAACAACCTCACCTTTCACCGTGCGGGTCATTTCCGTCACCTCTTCAGGACGCTCATCGATCAACAACACGATGAGCATGACTTCCGGATGGTTCGCCGTGATGGCGTGCGCAATATGTTGCAGCATCACGGTCTTGCCGGACTTTGGCGATGCGACGAGCAAACCGCGTTGTCCCTTGCCGATTGGCGCGATGATGTCGATCACGCGACCGGTGATATTCTCTTCGGATTTGATATCGCGTTCAAGCGTGAAGGGTTTATTGGGAAATAACGGCGTGAGATTTTCAAAAAGAATCTTGTTCTTGGCATTTTCCGGTGCTTCGCCATTGACCTTGTCGACCTTTACCAGCGCGAAATAACGCTCGCCTTCTTTTGGCGTGCGAATTTCACCTTCAATGGTGTCGCCGGTGTGCAGATTGAAGCGGCGGATCTGCGAAGGGCTGACATAAATGTCGTCGGGTCCGGCGAGATAGGAGATGTCGGGCGAGCGCAGGAAGCCAAAGCCATCCTGTAGCACTTCCAGGGTACCGTCGCCGAATATGGCCTCGCCTTTTTTTGCCTGGTGTTTAAGCAGCGCGAAAATCAGCTCTTGTTTTCGCAGTCGATTGGCGCCTTCGAGTTCGAGCTGGTTTGCCATCTCCACGAGTTCGGAGACGTGCTTTAATTTGAGTTCAGATAGTTGCATGGCTTAAGTTGTTTGAAAAAATGCGGACAAGAAGCGACCTCTAAACATAGCGCCTCTCCACGCGGGTTTTCCGAGGGGTTCCCAAGAAAACCGGGTTTCAACTCACAAGTCGGGAGGTAGGACGGAGGTGCTACAGGACATCTGCGGAATGACAATCAACGCAGATTTCGAAGCAGGATAGGGCGCGCGAGGGCGCTTGTCAATGACTAAATGTTGGCGTCTATAAACGCGGCCAACTGGGATTTGGACAATGCGCCGACTTTCGTCGCTTCAACAGTGCCGTTTTTGAACAACATCAGCGTTGGAATCCCGCGGATACCGTACTTCGGCGGGGTTGCCTGATTCTCGTCGATATTAAGTTTTGCCACCTTGAGCTTGCCTGCGTACTCCCTGGCCACATCCTCAAGAATTGGCGCGATCATTTTGCAAGGCCCGCACCATTCTGCCCAGTAGTCGACGAGCACGGGCGTGGAACTTTGCAGAACTTCGACATCAAACGTGTCATCGGAAACGTAGGTAATCGCATCGCTCATCGGGAACCTCAAAAAAGAAAACTGACAACTATTATGACATTGAACGTCTCGTCAGGCTGCGGCAAGCGCGGTGACGGCAGTGCATTGCCGGTCTGTTAAAATGTTGGACTGGATGTTGGAATTCAAGGGCAGTGTATGACTTACGTAGTAACCGAATCCTGTATCAAGTGTAAATATACCGATTGTGTCGACGTGTGCCCGGTGGATTGTTTCCGCGAGGGACCAAACATGCTCGTTATTGACCCCGACGAATGTATCGATTGCACGTTATGCGTTGCCGAGTGCCCGGTTGAAGCGATTTTCGCCGAAGACGATGTGCCTGAGAATCAGCGCAAGTTCATTCCTATTAACGCCGAACTCGCTAAAGACTGGAAGCCGATCATCGCGAGAAAGCCCGCGCCTGCCGATGCCGACGACTGGACGAAAGTAAAAGACAAGGCGCATTTGCTGGAGAAGTAGCCAACTACGGGCATCTCCTGCAGCCACTTTGCGCACGAGAATAAAGCGTTCGGAGCATACGAAAGCGGGCGTGGTGTGAGTTCTTCTTCTACTCCGATCAATTCATCGACTGCACCCACGATCCGGCAAATTGTTGGCGCGATGGACATTGGGGCACGGGTGACGGTTGTTACACCTAACCGGCGCCTGGCCGGGTATCTCAAGGGTCAATTTGACGCCGCGCAGCAACTGGCGGGAAACAGCGCGTGGGCCACGCCTGACATTCTCCCGTTCTCCACTTTTCTGGATCGCAGCTATCGTGCATTAAGTTTGCGAGGCAACAATTCTGCACAGGCACAAATTCTGCACGCCGCCCAGAGCCAGTTGCTGTGGGAGCAGGTGGTGCGCGCCGCCGATGTAAGCAGTCATTTGTTGAGTGTCTCGCGAACAGCCAGCCAGGCTGCCGCGGCATGGTCGTTGGCGCACATGTGGGAACTGCTGCCCGCGATGCGTCGTATGCCGTTACCCGAGGATGCCGCAGTTTTCCTGGGCTGGGCGCAGCGGTTCGAGCAATTGTGCCGCGAGCGTGCCGTGATTGATGCAGCGGTTTTGCCGAACGCAGTGGTCGCTGCGTTGGAGCAGGAGAAAATTTGGGCGGAAGTGATGCCGCAACAGCTCCTTGTTGCGGGCTTCGATATCGTCACGCCGCAGCAGCGACATTTCTTCGCGGCTTGCGACAGGCTTGGGGTGTCGGTGCAGCATGTTCAGACGTTGGAAGTGGCTCGACAAGCTCAATCGCCACCGCAGTGTCGTCGTGCCGAGTTCGCCGACGAAGAGGCCGAATTGCGCAGCTGCGCAACGTGGGCGCGGCACCATTTGCAGGCAAATCCAACCAAGCGCATTGCCATTGTCGTACCCGATCTGCGGGCGCGGCACGGCGATGTCGTACGCGCACTCACCGATGCGTTGTACCCCGGACAGCGCGCGGTCTCTCTGCACACCGATGCCGCCGGATTCAATATCTCACTCGGCCTGGGCCTCAATGAATACGCGTTGGTGCACGATGCCATTTCCTTGATCGCGTTTTCGAAAAATCGCAGTGTTCCTTTTCTCGATGTCAGCGCCTTGTTGCGCTCGCCATTCATTGCCGGGGCCAAGCTGGAGATGGGCGCACGGGCACGCCTGGACGGCGCACTTCGAGGCGTCGTTGCGCCAGAAATAAGTCTGTTTGCACTGCAACGCAAATTGAAGGTGTCCGGTGGGACGCACTTGTTGCGTGCCGCCACCGCATGCCCGACGTTGACCGATCTGATTGACCGGGTGGCAAGTGTTGGCGGGACCTCATTAAATGACACACCGCGAGTCAGGAGACCCTCGCCCCGTGATTGGAGCAGGCATTTCGGCAAGGTGCTTGTGGCATGGGGGTTTCCCGGGGACGCGAAGCTGGGGTCAGCTGATTTTCAGGTGCTGGAAAAGTTTCGCGAGGCGCTGGACACGCTGGCGATGCTCGACACCGTGCAGCCGCGAATGCGCGCCGACGAGGCACTCAACCACTTGCGCAGCATCGTCGCCAACACTGTTTTTCAGCCCGAGATTGAAGCGAATATCAACGCGCCCATTCAGGTGCTGGGTATTCTCGAATCAGCGGGCCAAACCTTTGACACCTTGTGGGTAACCGGCTTGAGCGAGGATGCATGGCCGCTTATCGTCAGACCCAACCCATTCATTCCGGCCGCCTTGCAGCGGACGGCTGGCGTGACTGAGGCATCGGCCGCAGCCTCACTGGCCCTCGATCAACGCATTACCGAGGGCTGGCGTCACTGTGCAGCGGAGGTGGTTTTTAGCCATGCAGTCACCGGTGAAAACGACAAAGCCGGTGGACAACCGCGTGCTGCCAGCGCGTTGACACGCGATGTTCCACCCGCTGATTTCACGGCGCTGATTGGCCAGAGCGCGTCGATGGATTACGCACGCGCACTGTTTTCCTTGCGCCAGCTTGAAGCTGTGCCGGATACACCGCTGCCCGTGCTTCCCGTGCCGACCAGGGTGGCCGGCGGGGCAACTGTTTTGCGCGATCAGGCGGCCTGCCCGTTCCGCGCGTTTGCGCGCCATCGCCTGGGGGCGAACGCGTTAGGCGTCCCGGAGGCTGGACTGGATGCGGCAGAGCGCGGGACGCTGTTGCATCGGGTGTTGAGTCTGGTATGGACGCGGCTGCAGACGCACGCGCAGTTGATGGGGATGGATGAAACGGCGAGGCAGAGTTTGGTATTCGTGATGGTGGAGCGGGCCATCAGCGAGGCACACGCTACGGGGATGGACAATCTTATCGGGCGTTTTGCAAAAATTGAACAGGCAAGACTTGTCCGCCTGGTCGCGGAGTGGCTGGTGTATGAACAGGAACGTGCGCCCTTTGAAGTCGTGGCCTGCGAACAGGCGCGTGACGTTGCGCTGTCAGGATTGTCGATGCGCTTGCGCCTGGATCGACTGGATCGGCTGATCGACGGCACTTATGCGTTGATCGACTATAAGTCCGGTGCGGCAAAAGTGGCGGGATGGATTGGGGAACGTCCGGACGAGCCGCAGTTGCCGCTCTATTTCCAGACGGCGGAGCAAACTATTTCGGCGCTTGCGTTTGCACGTGTCAAGCGCGGTGCGCGGGGAAAAGTATTCGGCTTTGAAGGTGTCTCGGCGGTAGAGAACCTGCTGCCGGACGTAGCGCCAATCGAGACAAAATTTGGCATGGAAAAGCGCGGTTACTCTTCGTGGGATGTGCTGACGGCAGAGTGGGAGCGCTCGCTTGACGCGCTGGTGAAGAATTTCATTCACGGTGATGCATTGGTGGATCCGAAAAACGGCCGTTTGACCTGCGCCCAGTGTGATTTGCACGGCCTGTGCCGAATACGGGAAGCGGGCGGCACGCAGATTGCAGATGGCGACGGTGACGACGTGGATGACCAACTCGCAGTAGATCCGGGCAGAACAATCGATGATTAATCCCGCCTTATCTGTCGTCGCGGACCAAGCCGAGCGCGAGTGCGCCATCGATGTAACACGCTCGTTCATCGTACGGGCACCTGCGGGCTCGGGCAAAACACGCCTGCTTATCCAGCGGTATCTTGCCTTGCTGGCGCAGGTCAATGAACCCGAAGAGATCGTTGCTATTACCTTCACCAGAAAGGCCGCCGCCGAGATGAGGCAACGCGTGCTGGACGCATTTTCTTCAGTGAACCATGACACGCCCGACGATAAGGATACGCGGCGATTAGCCCGCGTCGTACTGCAACGTGACGGCGAGCGTGGTTGGCGGATTTTGGAAAACGTGTCGCGATTGAGAATGCAGACGATCGATTCACTGAACGCGTCGATTACGCGGCAAATGCCGTTGCTCGCGCGCTTTGGTGCGCAGCCCGAAAGCGTGGACGATGCGGGTGCGCTTTACACCGAAGCGGCGCGCCATCTGCTCGCACAGGTCAACGAGTCGGACGCG
>JBKJMK010000087.1:0-5000 GCA_046596005.1 Usitatibacteraceae bacterium
GACGCGCGCGCAAAGCGAGGCGCGCATCCGACGCATCTTAAAGGTTTATGAAATTTATCCAGGGCTGGGCTTGTGGATCGGCGAGGAAAAATCTACGCGCCGGTTCGTCGGCGCTTATGCACTCATCTATATTCCAAAAACTGTCGAAGTGGAGATCGGCTACCGCTTATGCAAATCAGCTTGGGGACACGGCTTTGCGACCGAAGGCGCCCGTGCGATGGTCCGCTATGGGATTATTGAATTAGGTCTTGATCGCGTGGTGGGCCTGACGCACCCTGGCAACGAGCCGTCGAAGCATGTGTTGATGAAGTCTGGATTACAACCCCGTGGATTGGGGCGGTATTACGACAAAGAGCTTTGCTATTTCGTTGCGGAGAAAACTACTTATTCTGTGTCCGCAGGGCTTGATATGCACCTGAAGATAAAAACACGCCGAACGTAATCGCCGCAATGCCAATGTAATCGCTGGTCCTGGGCCATTCTCCCAGTAGCGGAATTGCAGTGAGCATCGCCAACACCGGCACGAGGGACGCGAAGCTGGAGCCCAGCGACGCACCAAGAATCGACACGCCGCGCGCGTAGGCGAAGAGCGAAATAATACTAACGAAAATACCTTGGTAAATCGTCTGCGTGACGATTGGGCCAATTGGCGCTTGCATGATGCGATGTGGAAGAAACAGCGCGTACACTGGCAAATAGACTACCGCCGATACAACCGACACCACGGCAGCAGCTTGCAGCGGCGTGAAACCTGATTGGCCCGCAGACCGCATCGCGACCGTAAAGCTTGCCCAGCAGAAGGCCGCCAGCAGAAATAAAATGTGTCCGCGCCAGTTGCCGCTGGCGAAATCGGTGAGTCCCGCACCAATGATGATGAAAATGCCGACTGGAATCAGCATGAGCCCAATTTTGCGGACACCGGTGATTTTTTCTCGGAGAAAAAACATCGCCAATAGCGCTGCCCACAACGGCATCGTGCCAGGAATCAAGGCACCCGCATGCGCAGCCGACGCGAATTGCAGTCCGCTTGAGGAGATCAATACGTACGGTACGCCCGCGCCGCAGACAATGATGAGCCACGTCTTCAAACCAACCCGGCCCAGCCCCCACCCTTGCCGATAAACGACGGGCGCCAGCAACAAGCCGGCGCAGGCAAATCGCAACGCGGTGATGTCGTATGGCGAAAGCGTCGTCGTGACGCCATAGCGCGTGAGCAATATCCAGCCCACCCAAATGGAGATCGCAAACAAACCCCACGCCGCGCCGTGCAGGTACTTGGCTCGCGATAAAGATGCATGATGGGACGGCACGGAAAACGGTGGAGAGGACAAGGCAGACTTTCTAAGCGGACAATAATTTTAACAGAATGACCTTGGGACGCTCGCCGCCTGCAGGGGCAAGACACCTTACAATCAGTGCATGTCTCCTCTTGTTACATCATTCAAAATTCCGCGCTCGACACTCGTGATCATCCATACAGCCAATCAGGAAGTGTTGCTGATTGAGCGGGCAGATCGCCCGGGTTATTGGCAATCAGTGACGGGCAGTCAGGAGGCGGGCGAATCGCTCGCGCAGACCGCAACGCGTGAAGTGAAAGAAGAGACGGGGATCGACGTCACGCTTTCCGGGCTGACACTCACCGATTGGCAACAGAAAAATGTATACGAGATTTATCCGATCTGGCGGCATCGCTATGCATCCGACACGACGCATAACACCGAACACGTGTTTGGACTACAGCTTCCGGACCGAATGAATGTCACACTTCATGAGGGCGAACACTTGCAATATGTATGGCTGCCGGTAGAAAAAGCGGCATCGCTGTGCTTTTCGACGTCCAATCGCGATGCAATACTTGAATTGCCGCGTCGCATGGCAATTTCATGATTGTTGTGCAACTGAACTCAACCGAACCATGACCGAGCGTATCACCTTCGCCACTTACAACATCCACAAGGGATTGAGCCCGCTCAATCGCCGTCTGGTAATTCATGAAGTGCGCGAAAAGGTTCAGTCCTTGAACGCAGATATCGTATTTTTGCAAGAGGTACAAGGCATACACACTAAGCACGAAAACAAATTTGACGATTGGCCGGAGCTCGCGCAGCACGAGCACATCGCGGAAGGGCGCTACACTGATTTAGTTTACGGGCTGAACGCGACACATAAACATGGGGACCACGGAAACGCCATTCTCTCGGCATTTCCGGTCATCAACTGGATCAATCGCGATGTGTCACATCACCGCTACGAGGCGCGTGGGCATTTGATGGCGCGCATCGATATTCCAGGTTGGAAGACGCCATTGACTTGCGTGTGTATTCACCTCGGTCTGTTTGCACGCAGCCGCAAGATGCAGGTCGAACGCTTGATCGAATTCCTGCATGACGCATCGCATGACGGCCCACTATTAGTCGCAGGCGATTTCAACGATTGGCGTGCCGGACTCAGCGGTACCAGCAAGCGTTTGCGTGAGGCGCTCGGGCTCGTCGAGGTTTTTGAAGGAGTGCACGGCAAACCCGCCCGCACATTTCCCGCTATGCTGCCGTTGCTTGCATTGGATCGAATCTACGTGCGCGGCCTTGTCGTCGAACAATCCGGGCGGCTACACGGCAAGGTCGATGGTGTGAATTGGCGCAAGATGTCCGATCATGTCGGCTTGACGGTGACGTTGCGGCCCGGCCAATGAGGTTGTCGAGTGAACCGCGTGTCGTTGCGGGCAATCGCATCACCCTGCTCAAGAATGGCGCGCAATTTTTCCCGGCTCTGCTCAACGCGATTGATGCAGCGACTTCCGAAATCCGGATCGAAACCTACATTTTCCGCAATGATGTCGCAGGCATCAACGTCGCCGAAGCGCTTAAACGTGCCGCAGCGCGCGGCGTAAAGGTACATCTGTTGATTGACGGCGTCGGTTCACACACAACGGCACCTGCTTTTTTTGCGGACATGCGAAGCGCCGGTATTGAGGTGTTGGTGTTTCGTCCGGAAAATAAATTGTTCAACTTCAACAAAAGCCGCCTGCGGCGTGTACATCGCAAGATCGGCCTGATCGATGGCAAGGTCGGTTTTGTCGGCGGCATCAATTTGATCGATGATATGACCGACTGCCTCTCCGAATGTCCGCGCTACGACTATGCGGTGCAAGTGGAAGGACCCGTGCTTGCCGATATTTATCTGCAGATGGTTCACTTGTGGCGGGTGGTCTCATGGTGGAAATTCGGGCGCCGTCGCAATGCGATTCCGTTGCGGAATTTTTCAACACATCTTCCCATGCACGCGATGGGCAACATGAATGCTTTTTTTGCCGTTCGTGATAATTTCCGCCATCGCAGCGATATTGAAAAGGCTTATCTCGATGCCATCGGCGCCGCGCGCCAGGAGATTCTAATCACCAGCCCGTATTTTTTACCGGGCAGACATTTTCGCCATGCGCTGATGGCGGCCACGCAACGCGGCGTCAACGTCTCATTACTCTTGCAGGGTCGCGCCGATCATCCGTTGTTGCAGCAAGCGACGCGGGCACTCTACGCCCAACTGCTTGGCGCGGGCATCAATATTTTTGAATATCACCGCAGCATGTTACACGGCAAGGTCGCAGTGGTCGATGACAAATGGGCAACCGTGGGATCGAGCAATCTCGAACCATTCAGTCTGCTTCTTAATCGCGAAGCCAACGTGGTGGTGCTCGATGAGACTTTTGCCGCAACGTTGCGTGCCTCGGTGATGGAGGAAATTCGCTTGAATGCATCAAAGCTTGAACCGACGCATTGGCAACAACGCGGATGGCTGGGCCGTACGAGTACATGGATTGCGTATGGACTTGCGCGATTGGTGACGGGATGGCTGGGATTTTCGAAGAATTGGGATTGACGTCTGCGAGTAAAACTCTAGTGTGGGCGCGGCTTTCCGGACTTTTTTGACCTGGGAAGCCCGCTAGTGCTGGAGGTTGATGGGGAGTTCTATCCGGAGGCGATTGTTCACGCAGCGGATGTAGCGCGGACCGCGACCTACGAATGTCCACGATTCGCACTCGCCCCGCGTATCAAAGTGCCGACACCTTCACTCGTCAGCACCTCCAGAAGCAGCGCATGCGGCACGCGTCCGTCGATAATGTGCGCAGTCTTCACGCCGTTTTTCACCGCATCGAGAGCACAATCTACTTTCGGCAGCATGCCGCCGGAAATTGTGCCGTCTTCAATCAGTTCGGCGACTTTGGATGCCGTCAGTCCAGTTAAGACCCGGCCTTTCTTGTCGAGTACACCGGCCGTGTTGGTGAGCAGGATAAATTTCTCGGCTTGCAGGGCGACAGCAATTTTACCGGCGACAACATCGGCGTTGATATTGTAGGCTGTGCCGTTTTCATCAACTCCCAATGGCGCGATCACGGGGATGAAATCTTCACTGTCGAGCAAATCAATGATCGCCGTATCGATGCTGACTACTTCGCCGACAAGACCAATATCAATTTTTTTGCGCCTGTCTTCTTTCGAGGTGATGGTCATTTTGCGGGCGTGAATAAAGTTGCCATCCTTGCCGGTGAGGCCCACGGCCTTGCCACCAGCCTTATTGATGAGCGTGACAATTTCCTGATTGACAAGGCCGCCCAGAACCATCTCAACCACGTCCAGCGTTTCGTCGTCAGTGACCCGCATGCCCTGGATGAACTGGCCTTGTTTGCCGATTTTTTCCAGCGTGCGATTAATCTGGGGACCGCCACCGTGAACGACGACCGGGTTCATGCCGATCAACTTCAGGAGCGTAATATCCTCTGCAAAATCTTCCTGCAACGCCACTTCCGTCATTGCGTTGCCACCATATTTAACGACGATATTTTTATCCCAGAAGCGGCGGATATAAGGCAGAGCCTCAATGAGCACTTCAGCTTTTTGTGCGGCAGAAATGCGTGAATTCGACAGTGCCGCCGCCGCGCCAATGAGGGCCTTCGGGGCGACCTCCCTGACAGCATCATTGTTCACAGCTCGTTTGGACGCAGGCTT
>JBKJMK010000034.1:0-4726 GCA_046596005.1 Usitatibacteraceae bacterium
GCCTCACTGCGCTTGTGTTCGGTGAGGTCGCGAATGAAAGAATTGAATATCCACGCGCCTTGTTGCCTGACCGGCACGATGGCCAACTCCACAGGAAATTCGTGTCCGTCTTGATGAAGTGCCGAGATTTCTATCCGTTTGCTAAGTAGCGGACCCTCACCGGTTTCAAGAAACATGCGCAAGCCCCGCGTATGTGCTTCGCGATAGCGCACTGGGATAATCGTCTCCGTCAATAACTGGCCAACCGCTTGCTGGTGTGCTCGGCCAAAGGTCTTCTCTGCCTGTGTGTTCCAGGCGGTGACGCGACCTGTTGCGTCCATTGCCACCACCGCATCGAGCGATGAATTGACAATCAATTGCGCCTCTTCGTCGGCCTCCCGCACTGCCGTTACGTCCAAGTGCATCACAACGGCACCGCTCCCTGGGTCATCTCCGAGAGGTGTTACCGTCATCAGGAACCAGCGCTGTTCCGTTGGGGAATGACAGGGATATTCGATCGAAAAACTCGTTTTACCATCACGCAGTACGCCGCGAATTCCTTCGGCGACAGCGCGAACCCCGGACGCGTCATCAACCTGTGCGCATTCACAAGTCTCCAGATAATTGACGCCGATCGCATACGCCGGTCCTTGAAGAAAATTCAAGGCGGCAAATTTCTTCCACGCCTCATTCACCGAGACGATGACCCCATCGTTATCGAGCAAGGCGATATGCGCCGGAAGCGCGTTGATGATGGCGGCCTGTTTGGCGGCGTCGCCTTGACGCAAGTGTTCCTGGGCGCGTTGTAATAAAAACGTCCGGCCCTCGCGGTCGGCCACCGTATCGATTTCGCCGCCTGTCAGTTCCTCCAGGCGCTTCCCGGCCTTGAGCAGTGTCTCGATCAATGCCGACACTTCCGTGGTCGTGTCCCCGCTAACCGGCGATTTGCACGTGTTCATGAAGCGCCTGTCTCCAGCCCCAACGCCTGTACCACCGCCTCGGTCTGGCTGAGGGTGCCGACGATGCTGCAAATGGGGGTGGGCGCAACCCTGACCAACGTCGGCGTCATTAAAATGCCGTCAGCCAGCGCACGCTTGGGGTGCCGAAACACATCCACAATCTCGATCTCGTGCCGTTCCGGCAGATATGTCCGGCACAGCGCAGCGAGATTGACACGCGCCTGCACGGAGTTCGGCGCGTCGCCTGCGATATATAGCCGGAACTTGAACACGGTGCGTCGACTCATCGCGATCTCACTTGCGACCTGGATTCGTCACATCGGCACCGCGTAATTCCTCAATACTCGCCCGTCCCCGCGACCGGTCCCGTTCGTGAAGCTCGGTGGTGCGGATCAACAACGCCTTCTCGACATGCTTTGCCTCGAGTTCGACTTTTAGAGACTTCAGCCGCACCTCGAGTTCGGCCTCCTGCGCATCGAGCAGGACACGCTTGAGCCTCGCGGCGACTTCGGTCACTTCATTCGCGACTCGCTCGGCGCGTTCCTTTTCCCAGCGCATGGTGCCCATCAATACTTCACCGCCTGCAGTGTAGGTATCCGCAAGCGTCACGCCCGTATCACTCAGAATCAGTTCGCGCACCTGATTCGAATGCGCCATGCCGCGTGCCTTGATGATGGACAGTCCGCGGTTACGTTCCCCAGCCTGCACCAGATAACTCAGATGAACCCAGGCGTCTGCGATTGTCGAAACTTGCGTCGGTGCACCGACCTCCGGTCGACTGGAAATCTCGTCGAGCAAGCTGGTGCAGACCAGCGTGATGCCTTCGGCCTTGGCCCAGTCGATCATGCGCTCGGTCACGCTATGCGCGCTCAAATCATTGCCGGAATTGGACCAGGTGGATACCGGATCCACCACCAGACAGCGGGATTCATGTTCTTTCGCAAGCGTCTTGATGCGCATCAGATAAGTCTCTGCACTGCCGGTGATGCTACGGGCCGAGGCCATGTGCAGATATCCATTTTTCACATAGCGCCCGAGCTGGATGCCAACCGAGCCCAGATCGCGGATGACCTCGTTTGAATCCGAATCAAAGCTGACGAACAGGGTCCGCTCACCGCGCTTGCAGGCCGCCTCCGCAAAGGCGCCACTCAGTGTGGTCTTGGCCGTACCGGGAAAGCCGGTGATGAGCACGCTGGAACCGCGATAGTAGCCGCCGCCCAGCATGGTATCGAGCCGCTCCACGCCACTGGACACACGCTCACTGCTGACCTTGGTGTGTACGCGGCTCAACGTCCGCGTGGTCGCAACGTAGAGCCCGGCCACACCAATCAGCATCGGTGTTTCGTTCTCATCAAAACTGGTGCCACGATATTTTTGTACGCGCAGATTGCGTTGCGACACGCCCATCACCACGCTGTGGTTGAGGATTACCGCGCAATCCACCATGAACTGCATAAATCCGAATGGCTGATGGCTGATGGCCGTCGTCTCGTCTCCGCCAGCCTTGGCGGTAATGACGCCGGTAAGGCCGCGCGCCAACAGCCATTCATGCAGCCGGTAGATTTCCCGCCGTTTTGCTGCGTGGTCTGGCAGGAGCGCCAACACAATATCGAGGGCATCGAAAACGATGCGCCGCGCCTTCATGTGGTTGGCCTGTACTTCCAGCGCCGCCAACATGCCGTTAAGATCGAAATTGCCTGACTGCACCAGGTCGTGTGTCGGTTGGGCATCGAGAAAGAACAGCTTTTTTTGTCGCCGCAACCCCGCCAGGTTCCAGCCAAAACTCTCAGCATTGGCGATGATGCGCGCCGAGGTTTCTTCAAAGGCGACAAAGATGGCAGGCTCCTTGCACGCGATTGCGCCATAGACCAGAAATTGCAGCGAGAGTACGGTCTTGCCGGAGCCCGGCCCTCCCAGCAGCAATGTCGTGCGGCCGCGTGGCAAACCGCCACCAGTGATTTCGTCCAGTCCGGCGATACCGGTGGGCGCTTTGTGCGGTGTATTTTTGAGTGGGGGTCGGGCAGATTTCATACTGTTTGCTGTTGGAAGCACAATTTGCGCCGCCACCACGACAGCTGGCGTTGCAGATTCGGCACCAAACTTGCGCCGCGCGCGGGTCTAATTAGCGGAAGTAAGCTTAGCGAAGGTGAATCCAGAGGTTCATCAGGCATCGCACTAAACTTATACGCCAAAACCCCCAGATCGCATACCGGCCACCGCACAATTGACTTTAATGTCGCGATCAATCTGCGTGACTGGAACACCGTTTCACGGTGATAGGCAACGCAGGCGACTTCGATGATCTCAAGCCTGTTCGTGGCTTTTTCCCGGCAACGTGTGAGCAACTGTTTGCGATTCGAGGTCAAAAATTCGTGCAGCATTTCAAAACGATATAAAGTCGCTCCCCGTTTGTCTGTTTGATACCGAACATAAACGGTGCGCGGCGCTTTACGTAGAAATGCAGGAATGTTTGGCCGAACTTGCGCTCATCTTTAGAACCTCATCGCCCGCGACCAGCGTGGCACCTGTGGTCATCAAATGTTAAGACGGGTTCTTCACCATCGTTGCCAAGAACGCCATTTGGCGCGGCTTTCCGATCAATAATGGCCGGAAAAGCCCGCCAAATGGCATTCTTCGCCACAAACTCAACCGGGAGCCGGGTTTATCGCGCCCTGTCATCAGGGCTCCCCCGAATCCCAACGATTGATGGGTCAGATAAGCTACCTGCCTGCGCGTCGTCGAGCGTAATTTTTGATTGTAGCGGGACAGTGATGTGAGCATACGTGCCAGATTTTTATTGATGGTGTTGATTTTTGCTGCGCCTTTGTTTGTGGCGCTATTCTGGTATGCGCGTTTCACGTATCAGTCCGAGATCGACGCCGCCCGCACCGGTCTGCAATCCCTGGCGCGGCTGGCGGTACTGGATCTTGACAAGGCAGCAGGGGGCGGCGTGCAACTGCTTTCTGGTCTCGGCCACGCTGCAGTGTTGCATGGCCCTAAAACCGACGCATGCAATTCCTTGCTGGCAAACAAATTTGCCGAATTTCCGATCTATACCGGCATTCTCACGTTCGACATTGATGGCAACCTGGTCTGTGACGCCTTGTGGACCAACCGCGCGCAAAATTTTAGTCACCGGGAATATTTCAAACGGGCGCGCTCGACCGGCAAGACGGTCGTGGGATCGCCGATTTTTGGCGCTCTGACCAGGAAGGCGGTGTTGCCGATCCTGCATCCGCTACACAACGCGAACGGCCAGATTGAGGGCTATTTATTCGCGTCCTACGATTTGAAGCGTTTCGCCGGCGAACTGCACAAAAATCTCCATTCCACGGCAGTCTTCGGCATCTGGGGTCCTGATGCGACTCTGATGGCGAGGTATCCTGAGTTGCCGAACTGGGAGGGCAAGGCCGCGCGCGATACGGCCTTGGCGCGGTTTATCGCGGCCAGCGGCGCGGGTGGGGTGGCGGAGTTTCCCGATCTGGAGGGGGTTGATCGGGTATGGGCGGTCGCCAAAATGCCTGCCCACCACGGCAGCGATACGTGGATTACGGTTGGTATTGCAAAGGAGGAGGCAATCGCCATCGCCACAGGCGCAACCCAGCCCCTACTCATCAGCATCGGCCTGGGGGTGGTGATCGCACTTGCCGCTGCTATTTTGTTCGCCGAAACGGTGGTGCGTCAGCCGGTAAACCGGCTCCTTGCAGCAATACGCCGGTTTGCCGGCTGACGCACCACCGTTTCGGCGAACAAAATAGCAGTGGCCAGTGCGATCACCACCCCCAGGC
>JBKJMK010000004.1:0-25544 GCA_046596005.1 Usitatibacteraceae bacterium
TTGATATTCGTGAACATTCATGGATGTTGGCTCTCTGCGTTGAAATAAAAAAAACGGGTCGGGGGTGCGCGACGACGGCCTCACGACCAGGAAAACAACTTAACTTTGCTATGTTACCAGTGCACTCCGCATTGACCCGCCTCAGTGATTCTCCGGCACGCTGGCAGGCGATGCTGAGGGTTGGTCGCCCTTGTACCACTGGGGATAGTAACGCGCCACTGCCGGGGCAGTGAGTGCCAGGGCGTGACATCGATCAAGCTGAAAGGGCTTGTCACCCGTCATCTGAAACCCCTGGCCGGCAATCGTTTGAAACGCCGTTGTGGCGACGATGCCGACGAGATCAGTGATATGTGTGCAGCCGCCGGTGCCTCCCAGCAACGCCTTGACACGGCTGCTGAATCCGGGCCGGATCGACAAGCCAATCAATTTTTTATAATCCGGGGCGATCTGATCGCAATAGCCGACATAGGGCATCGCGTCGGTGGCCGCCTCGGCATCGACGATCGTCATCGTCCTGTCGATGGTGATACGTAACCACATCGAGTGAAGCGACTCACCCGCCTTGCGCTGGCCGCTTGCAACGTTAAAATCCATCGCCTTAGTGTCATGTAGATGACCTTCGATGTCGAACAGTCCGTCTTCGCGCTTGTAACCGCGAACGGAAATGTCGCGGTGGTGCAGAGGCTGGCGGGGGATGGCAGGCACGGAAAGAGGCATGGCTTCAGTATTGAGGGAAGGACAAGCAGCATTATAGAAACGAAAAGCGCGCCATGCGGCGCGCTCTCCATTGCAAAATTTTTCGAATCAGCCTATTTGTCGATAAGTCCGGATCGCGGCAGCAAATTCAGCGCCGGTCTGGAAGCGTTCCTCAAAATTCTTCGCCAGCGCCATGTCGATCAGATCTTTCATGTACTCAGGCAATGCCGGGTTGAATTCCATGATGTTCGGATGCGGCTCGTTGGCGATCGCGAACATAAGCTGGGTCATCGATTCGCCTTCAAACGGCAGGCGTCCGCATGTCATCTGGTACAACATCACCCCAAGCGAAAACAGATCGGAGCGGCCATCAATTTTCTTGCCCGCCAATTGTTCCGGCGACATATAAGACGGCGTTCCCAGCACCATGCCGGTCTTGGTTTTTGATGAGTCGGTCACCCGCGCAATACCAAAGTCAGTAATCTTTGCCGTATCAGTATCGGCGTCGTACATGATATTGGCCGGCTTGATATCCCGATGGACGATATTGAGTTTGTGCGCGTGATCAAGACCAGAGGCAACACGTTCAACGATCGACAACACTTTTTCGAACGGCAGCAAATTCGGATTCTTGGTGTACGGTGCCAGATCCTTGCCTTTCAGGAATTCCATCGCAATGAAAGCGAGATCATGTTCTTCACCGGCATCGTAAATCTTCACAATACAGGGATGATCGAGTTTGCCGGCTGATTCTGCTTCCCGAAAAAAACGGTCCTTGGCTTCCTGCAATTCGTCACCCTCAAACTCCATGGCAAGCGCCATCGTTTTGATGGCAACCTCGCGACCAATTTTTGGGTCCTTGCCGAGATACACCACACCCATCGCGCCTTTGCCGAGTTCCTTCTGCACCTGATATCGACCGAGCATCGGTTTTTCGCCTGTGCCTGAAATAGCCATCGTGGCCGCAGTCGAGCGCGCGCCGGAAGAGCCGCCGAGAATGATCGTCTCCGACATCACCTTGGCGCGATTCATCCGGTCCGCTACATCGCGGAATTTGGGATTGTTTTGATGGATAAATGCGAATGCGCTCTCGGCTTTGTTGAATTGACGCCGCCGCTCAAAGTCGAGTGCCAGCGAATAAACGTTTTCCATCAGCTGCTCGTCAACCGGGCATTTCCTGAATTTGTCGAACGCCATATCAAGCTGACCCTGCTGCTGGAATGCGAGCCCAAGCATGCGGTTCGATTCCGCGCCTGCCGCCTCGGATTTTTCCTTGCCACGCTCGGTCATGAGGAAGCGCTTGGTTGTCAACAACAGATGGCCTATCACCAGCAGTGATGCTGGCAGCATGAGTTTCACCCAGATGCCTGGCCCCATCATCAAGGCAAAATGCGTGCCGATCAGAATCAGAAAAAGCACCAACGTAAATATCGCCGCCGGGCCCGCGCGCAACCGCGGCAACAATGCGATCAAATATAGCGCCACCAGCAAAAATACGAGCAATGAGACCCAGACGGTCCAGCCTGGTGTCCGAAAAAAATGTTCCTTAAGGATGCTCGACACTGAATGTGAAAGCGCTTCAATAGGCGTCAACCCGCCGATTGGGGTCACCTGAAGGGTGCCAAGCCCTGATGCCGTCGCGCCGATCAGGACAATTTTGTCGGCATATTTGCTGGCAGGGATTTTTCCGCTGATCACGTCGAAAAACGAATCCACTGGAATTGCGGGCTTGTCGTTGACGGCTTTATAAAAATAGGGGCGCATCAACGCGCGCTCATCGGTGAGGATACGCAAATTTCCCAGCGAGACGCTTTCACCCAGATTAATGCGGATGTCTTTGGCACCCAGATTCAGACTCTTTGCTGCCACCAGCATCGCAAGCGACGGATATTGTTGCCCGAAGTAGTCGATGACGGTGATGTCTTGCCTGACGCCGCCGTCTGCATCCGGGTTGGCACTCAAATGCCCGATACCTGCCGCGACCGAGCCGATTTCGTCAATTGGAATACCGGGGTTGGGTTCAGCGTAAACGAACTCGCCGCCTGCGTTGGTGAACCCAGTGACGACATTCTTGGCAATGAACTCAGGAAGTGGTTTATCAGGTTTGCCGACGGGCGGATCAAATGTGGTGCCGAATTGCGAAGCAAGTACGACGATGCCTGATTTCTTGATACTTTCGGCTACGCGCCGGTCGGTGTTGAGTGCCTGCTCGGCTTCGTACAAGATCGGACCGAACTTCGCGACGGCGGGGTTGATCGCCGCAGATGCTGCGGTCTGGCCTTCGGCGAGCGTGGGCACTTCCTTGGCATAAACCTGCAACAGCTTGGTGATGTACTGGAGCCCCGGATCCTGTTGTGGCTCGAAATAGAAGATGGTATTGCCGATGACCTTCGCCTTGGCGGCGGCAAGCTTATCGATCATTGCGGCATGAATATCGCGCGGCCATGGCCAGCGCCCAATATTTGCGAGTGATACGTCATCAATCGCAATCACCGCAATTTTGTCGGAAGGTTGTTTGGACGTTGCCTGCACTCCCCAGTCGTAGGCCTTCGTTTCCAATCCTTTGAAGAGACCGGTCGCGATACTCAACGCGAAGAAAGTGATTGCAATGACAAGCCCGAAAAACCAATCGGATGTCCAAAATCCTGCTTTATTCATTTTGTCCCCTGACGATGGTCGCGATAGACGCGTAGGCAAGCCGGGATTGTAGCAAGAAAGCTCATTTCGCTCATCCCCCGATTCGGCGCTTGCGTATTTCAACGCAATAATGGCCGGGGCATTACAAAAAATGCTACCGGCGCGCTAAACCATCAGAAACGAATCGCACGCAAATCCTGCGCTGCGCGTCTATGTTGCCAGCGCGGAGCCGACCGCCAAACCATGCGCGGTTACAAATTCCGCAGCAGAAATCTTCTTGCCGTCTTCGTGCTTCAATTTGGCGACTTCGACCTGCCCGCCCTGCGCGGTCACGAATAACGATGAATCCGTCACTGCCGATATTTCTCCCGGCTTGCCTTTGACTGCGCCGAACGTCCGGACCAGATGCTTTTTACTACCAAAAAGTTGCACCTTTTTGCCAAGAAGCGTTGTCCATGCACCCGGTGCCGGATCACAACCACGAATGACGTTATGGATGTAATCGACATGGTTGTTCCAGTTGATTTTCGCTTCGGCAGCGCGGCACCAGCCTTCGTAGCTCGCTTGCGATTCGTCCTGCACGGTTTCAGTGTGCCTGCCCGCTACCACCAGGTCAGCCGCCTCCAGCATCGCGGCGACACCCATCGGAAACAGGCGGTCGAAATAGACGGTTCCCAGCGTGTCATCAGCGCTGACCGGCGTTTCCTTTTGTAAAATCACTTCGCCCTCGTCGAGCCCATCGTTTGGCCGGAAGATGGTGAGGCCGGTCCTAGTCTCGCCTTTGATAATGGGCCAGTTGATCGAGCTAGGTCCGCGATACTTCGGCAACAACGACGGGTGAAATTGGATCGTGCCGTGCTTTGGGATTTTCACAAAGTCCTGTGGCGCAAATTGCAACACAAACGCCATGATGCCGATGTCGACATCAAGTGCCTTCATGGTGTCGCGTGCCTGCCCGTCCTTAAGCGATGGAAACTGGAACACACGCAGACCTTTTTCCTGCGCGGCCACGCGCAGTGCGTCGGGTTTGGCACCTTCCTTTTCCGGCGCGCAGAAGACGCCTGCGACTTCGTCACCTCGTGAAACGAAGGCATCCAGGACCGATTTGCCGAAATCTTGCTGGCCGATAATTGCAATTTTCATTGGATACCTTTACGTAGATCGCCATTTGGCGGGCGTTACAGGACATTATTGGCTGAAGAGGCTTGCCAGTGCTAGAGTTTCACCGTTTCACTTCTTCGACGGTACCGAAAATGCACCAGCGGATTTCATTGCCGCGACCTTGGCATCATCGTAACCAAGAACATTTTTCAACACATCGTCGGTGTGTTCACCCAGCAGTGGCGAACGCTCAATCTTCGCCGGTGAGGCGGAAAGCTTGATCGGCATGCCAACGTTAAACCATTTGCCGCGCTGGGGGTGATCGAGTTCGACGTACATCTCACGACCACGCACATGTTCGTCGTTGGCCAGGTCCTCGGTTGACATGATGGGACCGCAGGGCACATCGAGCGGGTTCAGGATCGCCATCACTTCGCGCTTGGTGTAATTCGCAGCGAACTTGTTGAGTAGCGTCCACATGAGTTGCTGATTTTTACGGCGCTCAACAATGGTTGCAAACTGCGGATCGGACACAAGTTCCGGCATACCCAATTCCGGACCTACCCGACCGGCCAGCGCTGTCCATACCGCTTCCTGCACGACAACATAAATCCAGTCGTTTGCACCGTGCGGTTTGCAGTGAATTGCGTTGCCTAGTTGGCCGCCACCTGAATCGTTGCCTGCTCGCGGCACCTCTCCCATGTTTTGATACGTCGGTACCGAGTACTCGGCAAGCGGTTGACGCGTAAGCCGCTGATGATCGCGAAACTTCACGCGGCAAAGGTTCATCACACCGTCCATCATGGCCACTTCCACGTACTGGCCCTCGCCGGTGCGATTGGCCTGGTGAAGTGCGGCAAGAAGCCCGATCGCCAGATGCAAGCCAGTGCCGCTATCGCCAATCTGTGCACCCGTTACGAATGGCGCACCGTCGGGGATCCCGGTGGTGCTCATCGAGCCGCCCATCGCCTGAGCCACGTTCTCGTAGGCTTTGAACTCCGCGTACGGGCCGCTGGAACCGAAGCCCTTGATCGAACCCATCACAATCTTCGGATTGATCTGGTGAATCTTGTCCCATGAGAAACCGAGGCGGTCGAGTACGCCGGGCCCAAAGTTTTCCATGACGATATCGCACTTGGCGAGCAGGTCGACAAATACGGCTTTTCCCTCGGCTGACTTCATATTCACGGTGATCGAGCGCTTGTTGCAGTTGAGCATCGTGAAGTAAAGGCTGTCCGCGCCCGGTACGTCGCGTAACTGTCCACGCGTGGCGTCCCCTTGCGGCGGCTCAAACTTGATGACGTCGGCACCCATCCATGCGAGCAACTGCGAGCAGGTGGGACCGGCTTGCACGTGCGTCATGTCGAGAATTCTGATTCCTTTAAGCGCTTCCATTCTGCTCCTGTCCTGGTTGTGCAAGCCGCTATGGCGACTCGTCCTATTGCGTCCCTGTAAACGCGAAGTTGTCACCTTCGCATCCACTTACTCATCGCGTGATTATTTCTGCTTTGCACTTTGCGGATTCAGGCTCGTGATGCGACCGCTTTCGGTGCCGGCGGTTTCATCGATGACGGCATTGATGAGCGTCGGCTTGCCCGAGCGGATGGCTTCTTCCATTGCCTTGCGTAACTCGGCCGGGGTCGTGGCATTCACACCCACGCCTCCGAACGCTTCCATCAGCTTGTCATAGCGCGCGCCCTTGACGAACACCGTGGGTGCCACGTCGGTGCCGCCGGTCGGGTTGACATCGGTGCCGCGATAGACGCCGTTGTTGTTCATCACCACCACACAGACCGGCAGGTTGTAGCGGCAGATGGTCTCGACTTCCATGCCGGAAAAGCCGAACGCGCTGTCGCCCTCGACGGCAATCACGGGCTGGCCCGATTCCACAGCGGCGGCCACGGCAAAGCCCATGCCGATACCCATGATGCCCCAGGTTCCCACGTCCAGGCGTTTCCTTGGCTTGTACATGTCGACGATACTGCGGGTGAAATCCAGCGCATTGGCGCCTTCATTGACCAGCATGGCGTCCGGGTTGGCTTTGACGATGTCACGCACCACGTTCAGTGCGCTGTGAAAATTCATCGGCACCGGATCCTTGGCCAGTGTCTCGGCCATCTTGGCGAGGTTCTTGTTCTTGCGCTCGGTGATGGCGCCCAGCCACTCGGCCGAGGGCTTGGCCCAGCTGGAATCGATGCCGGCAAGCAGGGCCGACACGCAGGAGCCAATGTCACCAACCAGCGGCGCGTCGATGCGCACGTTACTGTCCATTTCGGTGGGCGAGATGTCGATCTGGATGAATTTCTGGCCGCCCCAGTCCTTGGCACTCTTGCCACCCCAGGTCTTGCCCTTGCCCTGCGAGAGCAGCCAGTTGAGGCGCGCGCCGATCAGTACCACCACGTCGGCTTCAGGCAGCACATAGGAGCGTGCGGCCGCCGCAGACTGCTGGTGCGTGTCGGGCAGCAGGCCCTTGGCCATGGACATGGGCAGGTAGGGAATACCGGTCTTCTCGACTAACGCGCGGATGTCAGCGTCGGCCTGGGCGTACGCGGCACCTTTGCCCAGCAGGATCAACGGTCGCTTGGCGCTCTTGAGCAACTCGAGGGCGCGTTTGACGGCATCCTGCGCCGGTATCTGGCGGGGCGCAGGATCAACAACCTTGATCAGTGACTTCTCGCCGGCTGCGGCCTCCATGGTTTGTGCGAACAACTTGGCCGGCAGGTCCAGATACACGCCGCCCGGACGGCCGGAAACGGCGGCGCGGATCGCGCGCGCAATACCCACCCCGATGTCTTCGGCGTGCAGCACGCGGAAGGCGGCCTTGCACAATGGCTTGGCAATCGCGAGCTGGTCCATCTCTTCGTAGTCACCTTGCTGCAGGTCGACGATTTCGCGCTCGCTCGAGCCACTGATCAGGATCATCGGGAAGCAGTTGGTGGTGGCGTTGGTCAGCGCGGTCAGCCCGTTCAAAAAGCCTGGTGCTGACACCGTCAGGCAAATGCCGGGCTTCTGGGTCATGAAGCCGGCGATAGCCGCGGCATTGCCGGCATTCTGCTCATGGCGAAAGGAGATCACGCGCAGACCCTCTGCCTGCGCCTTGCGGGTCAGATCCGTGATGGGAATGCCGGGCAGGCCGTAAATGGTCTTGATCCCATTGAGTTTCAGGGCATCGATAACCAAATGGAAACCATCGGTCATTTCTGGTGATTGTGCATCGTTTGTCATGCTGGGATGCCTCGCGTTGTCTTCGTCAATTCAGGCTGTCAGTTAAACCAGGCGGTTTACGATAGGGTCTACCGTGCAAGGCGAGCACGGCGAATTTCATTTTTACCCATGTACTTCTCCTCGAATATTATTTTATGTTGCGATGGAATCGTAAAGCAGTTGACGCCAAATGCTACGCAAACCGAAACACTTGTTGATTTGTATCAAGACGCAGATATCGCGCTTTTCGCTTTGTGAGTTCGCATGATAAAAATGCCACAATAGAGTCGCCTTGATTCCCGTCAATAGTGAATACATCCCGCCATGACACTACTTATCTCCCATCCCCAGCGCGACCTTCTTCGCACGCAACTTGCGCGCAATATCGTGCTGCGCACATTGAAGCCTCGCGCCTTCACCGAGCTGGAAAAACACCTCTCGATCACCGAACACAAGAAAGGCGATTTGTTGCTTGGTCAGGGCGATCATGATATGGCGCAGTACTTCATTCTCGATGGCATCCTGAAGCGTGTGGTGTCGAACCAGGAAGGCAAGGAAATGATCTTGCGCTTCTCAAAAGAGGACGACATGGACACGAGCTATGCCGCGTGGCGCTTGCGCACGCCCGCACCGTACTCGATTCGTTCCGTCACAAAATCCCGCGTCGCGCAAATACCGATGGAGCAGTGGGTGGAATTCCTCGACAAACATCACTCCATCAAGGACGACTTTGAATACGAAGTTATGCATCTGATGTCAGAGGTGATGGCACACACAATCACGCTGCATATGCTTGATGCGCAAGGTCGTGTGCAACGCTTTCTGCGCAAACATCCCGACCTCTATGAACGGGTGCCGATGAAGGAACTCGCTTCATACATGAACTTGTCTGCGGAAACACTCTCGCGTCTGAAGCAAAAGGGCAAGATCCAGGCTATTCTCGCTCGCTAGTTTTTTCAGCGCGCAAGTCCGGCCGGGAAGATCCTTCCGCCAAGTCCGCCCGTCATCGTGCCGAGCTGGTTGTCGATCTTTGTCACGCCGGCGACCGCGCTGGCGATCGCGGCACAATGATCGAGCTCTCGCGGGTTGGAAACGATCCCGGACAACGTCACCGCGCCTCTCGCCGCCACGATGGCGATATCCACATGTGAGGTGTCGGCATTGGCACGGAGTGCAGCACGAACGTGGGCTGTCAGCGCCAGATCCAGTAGTTGCTGACGGGATTCGGGCGTTTCTGCAAACGCAGGACTCCTGGCCACCGCCACCACCATGTCCACGCAACCGGCAATCGGCATGCGTTCCGTGTTCAGCGTCAAATCATACAGCGACGGGTCGCCCCACTCGACATCGAAATGCTCGAACATGCGCGCCGAGCGGGCGGCGTCATCAGTACGAATTTCCTTGCGCGCCAGATTCTCATCGTCAGTTTCGAGACGGTCCATTAGTCGCTTTACCCGCAACGGCATCGGCGCACAAACCTGGATGGCCGGGATGTGTGACACCGGACGCAACCAGAGTGTCGCGCCCCACCCGCGTATCAACACATTGCCTTTGACGGCGAGATCGAAGATTTCTTCAGCCGTAAATATCGAGATGGTTTTTTCATCGGCGGCCCAGCGCTCGATAGTACTGGCCTTGCCTTCCCGCAGCCGTCGAATGAGGCTTTTCTTCACTTGCATGCGGCCCGCAACGACGTCGCCAACCTCGTGCCTGACCTGCTCGAGACCAAGCTCCTCACACACCCCCAGCGCAACATCTTTGCCAAGGGTGGCCATTTCTTGCGTCATCGTAATCACTGGCATGCGGACTCTCCTCGATTTCTATCGGCCACGCAACTTGGCAATGCCCGCACGAATCGGTATCCAGAACAGCATGGCGAGGGCAAGTATCGTAATGCTTGCAACCAGACCGTTGGCAAAGAAAATCGAGATGGTGCCTTGCGACATCAGCATCGATTGGCGGAATGCATCTTCTGCGCGATCGCCCAGCACCAGCGCCAGCACCAGCGGCGCAAGCGGATAGTCGAGCTTCTTGAAGATGTAGCCGACAACACCGAAAATCACCATCAGCCAAACATCGAACATCGACCCGTGAACGGTGAAGGCGCCAATGGCGCAGATTACCAAAATCACCGGGGCGACAATGGAAAACGGAATCCGCAGGATGGCGGCAAAGAACGGCACGGTGGTCAACACCACGATGAGTCCGGCGATGTTGCCCAGATACATGGAGGCAATCAGACCCCAGACGAACTCCTTCTGCTCCTGAAATAGCAGCGGCCCAGGTTGCAAGCCCCAAATCAGCAAGCCTCCGAGCAGCACAGCGGCAGTCGGCGAACCGGGAATACCTAGCGTCAGCATTGGCAACAACGCCGCAGTGCCAGCGGCATGCGCGGCTGTTTCCGGTGCGATTACCCCCTCCATTTCGCCTTTGCCAAAGTTCTTGCCGTTTGGCGACATGCTCTTGGCGACACCGTAACCCATGAACGACGCCGGTGTAGCGCCGCCCGGCGTAATGCCCATCCAGCAGCCGATGATCGATGAGCGTAGCGAGGTCTTCCAGTACTTGGGTAGTTGCTTCCACGTATCGATTACCACACGCATCTTTATTTTTCCCTCGGCACCTTTAAATGCAAGCCCTTCCTCAATCGTGAGCAGAATCTCGCCAATTCCAAACAGGCCGATCACGGCAATGAGGAAATCAAACCCCTTCAACATCTCGGTGAAGCCGAAGGTCAGGCGCAATTGTCCCGTGACGGTATCAAGACCGACTGCTGCCAGGGCAAAGCCCAGCATCATCGCCGAGATTGTCTTGAAAGGTGAGCCCTTGGACATGCCGACAAAACTACAGAAGGTCAATAAATACACTGAAAAATATTCCGGTGGCCCAAACTTCAATGCAAATCTTGCCACCAGCGGCGCAGTAAACGTGATCATCAGCACCGCGACCAGTGCGCCAATAAATGATGACGTGAAAGCAGCCGTCAGTGCCTCGCCAGCGCGGCCCTGCTGCGCCATTGGATAGCCATCAAAGGTTGTTGCTACCGACCATGGCTCGCCAGGAATGTTAAACAGAATCGAGGTGATGGCACCGCCAAACAGTGCACCCCAGTAGATACAGGACAACATGATGATGGCCGACGTCGGATTCATCGAAAACGTCAGCGGCAGGAGGATCGCCACACCATTGGCGCCACCTAAACCCGGCAGCACACCAATGAGTACACCGAGAATTACACCGACCAGCATCAGGCCCAGATTGTAAGGTGTGAGGGCAACGCTGAAGCCCTGCATGAGACTGTTAATTTCTTCCATGGTCTCTCCTCAGGCCAGACCAAGCGCCGCTTCAAGTGGGCCCTTTGGCAGGGGCACCTTGAACCAGATTTCGAACAATACAAAAAAAACGACTGGCACACCAACCGATACCGCGATGGTAATTGGCCAAGCGTACTTGCCCAGCCATTTCATAAACAGCGCGATGAAAACCGCCGACGCGACATAGATTCCGAGCGCAGGCACCGGCCCGACGCCACCAATCAAAGCGACATACAGGACCGTTGGAATCATCACTGAGAGGATCATTTTCAACGACGGCACGCTGACAAAAGACTTGCCGCTATTGTCGCGAAGCGCAGCGATGAAGTTCACCGCGCTGGCGATACACAGAATCAAGCCGATGTAGAACGGAAAGTAACCGGCTTCCGGCCCATCCGCACCCCACTTTGCGCCCAGGCGGGAGCTATCCCAAATTACCACCGAACCAATCAGAAAAATTATGACGGCAGTGGCGGCATCTACAGTTTTGACCGATGCGGCAGACTTTACTTCCGGTATTTCCACAGGATCTCCTCGTATTTCGGTAGGAATTGCCGTCTTGCGCGGCCTTGATGACAAATCTGGGCGAAAAAATAGCCCCGTTTTTGCGTCCGGGGCTATGCTTCCGTGTTACTTTTTCGCGAGGAAACCAGCCTCGGCCATCAACGCCTGATGCCGTTTTTCCTCCTTTGTCACCCACTTTACATACTCTTCACCGCCCAGCGCCGTCTGATTGAAGGCGCCCTTCTCCATGAACTCCTTCCACTCAGTGGTTTCGCGAACTTTTTTCAGGACGCCGACAAAGTAATCAACTTGCTCCTTACTCACGCCGGGTGCCATAAAAATGCCGCGCAGCATCTGGTAATCCACGTCCAGGCCCTGGCTCTTGCATGTGGGTACATCACCCCACGCCTGAGTCGCAGTCACTTTATTCTTGTAGGGCATTGGCATGTCGTCAAACACGCACAATGCGCGCAGCTTGCCGGCGCGCCACTGCTCGACCGCCTCGATCGGATTGTTTACCGTCGAGTCAATATGTTTGCCGACCAATTGAACCGCCACTTCACCGCCGCCCTTGTAGGGGATGTAGGTGAATTTGGCCCCTGACTGCTTTTCGACCGCCACGGTGATGATCTGATCCTCCTGTTTGGAACCAGTACCGCCCATTTTCATCTTCCCGGCACCAGCCGCCTTGGCAGCTTCAACGTACTCTTTGGCGGTTTTGTACGGTGTTTCAGCATTCACCCAGAAAATAAATTGGTCGAGCGCCATCATCTGCACTGGCGTGAGGTCTTTCCAGTTAAACGGAACGCCGGTGGCCAACGGCGTGGTAAACAAATTCGACAGCGTAATGATGATCTTGTGCGGCTCGCCTTTGGCACCTTTCACGTCAAGGAAACCCTCCGCACCAGCGCCACCGCCCTTGTTGACGACAACCAACGGCTGCTTCATCAGATTGTATTTGGTGACCACACCCTGCACAAGACGTGCCATCTGGTCGGCACCACCGCCGGTACCGGCAGGCACAACAAATTCGACCGTTCTGGTCGGTTCCCATGCGTGAGAGGCTGCCGCAAGCCCTAGCGCCATCGCTACTGCCGCCGCAGCTTTCGATACTCTGGATAAATATTTCTTGCTATACATGATTTACTCCTCCGGAAAAGTTGTAGGGCTCTTAATACAGAACTGCTTCCACTTTTTGTTGATGCATGCGGGCCCCTCGCTACTGAATCAGGCCGGTGTTGTCGATTTTGCTTGTCGTCCGGACAGATATTTGCCCGTTCCCACGACGAATAGCGCGCCTGCTGCTGCCGCAAGATATTCAAACCAACGCGGGTACTGCGACGTAAACGACCTGATGACTTGTTCGTCCCAAGCCATTTCCCCCGCCACCCAGCCAATCAACGCAGCACCGATGGTTATGACGACAGGATATTTTTCCATCACCTTAATAAGTATTGTACTGGCATAAATAATCAGGGGAATGCTGATTGCCAAGCCGATAATGACAAGTGTCCAATCGCCCTTCGCGGCAGCCGCCACGGCAATGACGTTGTCAAGACTCATGACCAGGTCAGCGATCAAAATCGTCTTGATCGCGTCAAACATGGTTCCATGGCTTTTGATTCCGCCTTCCTCATCGCCGCCGTCGTGCAGGAGTTTCACGCCAATCCAAAGAAGCAGTACAGAGCCCAGCAGCTTTAACCATGCGAACTGCAGCAACGCCACCGCAAAAAACGTCAACACAATACGCATCACGATGGCAGCGGCGCTGCCCCAGAAAATTGCCTTTGTCTGCTGGGCCGGCGGCAGGCTCCTGGCGGCAAGTGCGATAACCACGGCATTGTCACCGGAGAGAACAATGTTCACACCAATAATTTTCAGTAAAGCGGTCCAGAACAGCGGGGAAACAATATCCATGATGTCGATTTTCGGTTCGGGTTAACGATTAGCCATGCATCCGGCTCGGTGAGACGATAGAATAAGTCATCCGAGACTCGTTGATAAACATTATTGCTTCATGTGTACCATCTCGTTTTGCATTGCTCCTGAACATCGCGTCGTGTCTCCGCGGCGAGTGGAACGTTTTTACTCCGCACTCCTCGTGCTTTCATTGATGCTAAGCAAGATTGTGCCGGTACAGGCACAGCTTGCACCCGAATCTCGTGGCGTCGTCATTTCAGCGCACACAGCGACAGCGGCTCTGCCTGTCATCACCCCGATCAACGACACATCAACTGCCGTCCTGAGTGAACCGTCGCTGCTGTCCGCGTCCGACAAGGACGTGCTTATTGCGCGCGAAGCGTTTGAGAGACGCGATCTGAAAACGCTTGCTGCGGCAAGAGATCGGCTAGTCAACGCAGCCGGTGCATCGCATCGCCTTTCCCGATATGCACAGTACTGGTGGCTGTCGGCAAATCTTGCGCGCGCTGAAATATTCGCGACCACCAACGCTTCCGACTTTCGCGCATTTCTGCAAGCCAATCCGAATACGGTTGTGGGCGACAACCTGCGACGCGACTGGCTGAAAATCCTCGGCAAGCTGGAAAAGTGGGAACTGTTTTCCGCCGAGTTGCCGCTATTAAACACCGACGATACTGAAATCACCTGCTATCAGTGGCGTTACCGTTTGAGCCGAAATGAACGTGATGCACTCACTGAGGCGAAGGCATTCTGGAACGCCGCCCGCACCGCGCCTGCTGCCTGCGACGATGTTTTTATGCGACTGGCCGAAGAAAAAATGTTGCCCGCTGCGGACGCCTGGTTGCGGGTACGCAGACTCCTCGAAAACAACCAGCTTGGCGAAGCGCGAAGAAGTGCTTGGTTGGTCCCGAACATCGCAGCAAATTTTGAACGCTCCACCGCCATCATCGGGCAAAATCCCGCGCAGTATTTGCAACATGCAAAATTACAGCCGGCATCACCGACTTCGGTGGAACTGTTCTTGTTTGCAGTAACACGGCTCGCACGAACTGATGCCGACCGTGCTGCATCGCTATTGGAAACACATGGTGGCAAGCTGCCACGCGACGATCTCGTCTATGGCTGGGCACAAGTTGGGCTATATGGCAGCATGCAACACGACTCGGCAGCCCTTACCTGGTTTGAACGGGCCGGGAATTTCCCGCTCAACGACATTCAGGCAGGCTGGAAAGTCCGCGCCGCATTGCGCGCCGGCAACTGGTTGAATGTGCGTGCCTCCATCAACGCAATGTCGGACGCGGAGCGACGCGAATCCGCCTGGCGCTACTGGTTGGCGCGCGCATCGAAGCAAACTGGCAACGATGAAACTGCCCGCGCACTGCGCGATTCACTGGCACGCGAAAACAATTTCTATGGCGTCCTCGCAGCTGAAGAACTCGGCGTGCCGCAGATTCCGCTGTGGCAAGGCTGGAAACCGGCGCGTGCCGCGGTCGACGCCGTCATGCAAAACCCCGCGATAGGACGTGCGCTGGCTTTTTACAGGCTCGATCTGAGGGCAGAGGGCTTGCGTGAGTGGCAATACGGCATTCGTAACATGGATGATCAGCAACTGCTTGCTGCTGCTGAAGCGGCGCGCACTGCAAATGTTCCAGATCGCGCGATCAACACAGCCGAAAGAACGCTGGCAGTGCACGACTTCGCGCAGCGTTTTCCGACGCCGCATTACACAGATCTGGCCGCACAAACGCGGGCGCACGGACTTGATGAAGCGTGGGTCTATGGCTTGATCAGGCAGGAAAGCAGATTCATGGCTGACGCGAAATCCGGAGCCGGGGCAATGGGTTTGATGCAGCTGATGCCTGCTACTGCAACGTGGGCCGCGAAGAAAGTCAACATGAACCACTTTTCACTCGCGAAGGTGACCGATGTTCCAGTCAATCTGAGTCTGGGCTCGTTCTACCTTCGTCACGTACTCGATGACCTTGGCCACCCGGTGCTGGCAACGGCAGGATACAACGCAGGGCCAGGCCGGGCGCGACGCTGGCGCGCATCGCTGCCACTAGAAGGCGCCATCTACGCCGAAACGATTCCGTTCGCGGAAACGCGCGACTATGTAAAGAAGGTCATGGTCAATGCATGGTTTTACGCGCACCGGGCGGGCGCTACAACGCGCCGTCTGAAAGAGATGATGGGAACGGTGCCGGGGAGCAGTAGCGGCAGTACCGGGATCAGCAGCCTGGTTGGCGTTGCAGTACAGAACAAAACGCCCTGAGCAAAGCCAAACCCTTAATAGTCTGGAACCTAGATGATCATCAACAAAGTGCTGTTGCTCGGCGGCAGCGGCTTTATCGGTACCTCGGTCGCTGAACAGTTGTCGGCACAAGGCATCTTTGTCACGGTGCCCACTCGCCGACTTACGCGCGCGAAACATTTGCTTTTATTGCCAACAGTAGATGTGGTTGAGGCGGATGTTTTCAACACTTCGGAATTGGCGGCGTTGGTGCGTCATCACGACGCAGTCATCAATTTGACCGGCATCCTTCATGGCGATTTCGAGCGCGTTCACGTGACATTCCCAAAATTGGTGGCGGAGGCGTGCGTTAAAACCGGCGTCACCCGTTTGATCCACATGAGCGCACTCAATGCGGATATCAACGGGCCCAGCGAATACTTGCGTTCGCGCGGACGCGGCGAGGCGGCAGTATGGGCGGCGTCGAAAATGAATCCGTCGCTCAACGTCACCATGTTTCGGCCCTCGGTGGTGTTTGGCGAACGCGACAGATTTATCAACATGTTTGCGGGCCTCGTCAAATTATTTCCACTGATTCCGCTTGGCTCCCCGGGTGCCAAATTTCAACCAGTGTGGGTGGAGGATGCCGCCCGCGCCATCGTTGCAAGCGTCAATCAATCCGAGACAAAAAATCAAATCTACCCTCTGGTGGGGCCAACGGTCTATTCCTTGCGCGAACTGCTGGAATTCGTCGTCGCGGTGACGGGTAAACGCCGCCTTATCGTGGGGCTTGGGCCGACGCTTTCGATGCTACAGGCAGGCGTATTCGGCATGCTGCCTGGCAAATTGATTACGCCTGACAATGTGCGCTCCATGAGCATGCCGAATACATCCGACAAGCCATTCCCAGCGTTGTTTGGTCACGCCACAGCAATGGAGAGCAAAGTGCCCGCGTATCTTGGTCACGAAACTGTCGGCGGGCGGGCGCGCTATCAGCAATTTCGCGATGCAGCAGGAAGATAACGAGAGTTCCATGTCACTTACATTGGTGATCGGCAATAAAAATTATTCTTCATGGTCGATGCGTCCGTGGGTGCTACTACGGCAATTTGGTATCCCGTTTGAAGAAATCATGCTCAAGTTCGAGAGTCGGGAATGGACTGATCAAATCGCACGCCTGGCCCCCTCGCAAAAAGTACCCACGCTGTGGGATGGGAGCGCAGGGGCAAGTGCTTCGATCGCGGTGTGGGAAACAAACGCCATCGTTGAATACATTGCCGAGAAATTTCCAAGCATGGCAATCTGGCCCAGGAATGTTGCGGCACGGGCGATGGCGCGGGCCATTTGCGCAGAAATGCACGCAGGTTTCCAGGCCATGCGCAGCAGCATGCCCATGAACATCCGCAGCCAGCACCCCGGCAAGGGCATGAATCCCGGGTCAGCTGCAGACATTGCGCGCATCGAGTCCATATGGCGCGGCGCGCGTGAACAATTTGGCAACAGCACGACCGCACCGTTTTTATTCGGCGAATTTTCTGCCGCAGATGCCATGTTCGCGCCAGTCGTAATGCGTTTTGCAACCTATGCGCCACCACTTTCTGCGGCAGCATTGCGGTATTGCGAAGCGATTACCACTGCGCCCGGCGTTGCCGCATGGATCGCTGAAGCGAAAACCGAAACCGAGTTCGTTGGCTTCGACGAGCCATACGCGACACCACCGAATTAGCGCCGTAGATGAAAGTTTTTGAAGTGGGCGGCTCGGTCCGCGATGCGCTGCTTGGTTTACAGAATCAGGATCACGATTATGTCGTCGTCGGGGCGACGCCAGAGCGAATGATCGCGTTAGGCTATAAGCCCGTCGGCGCGGACTTTCCAGTATTTCTCCATCCAGACACCCACGCTGAATATGCATTGGCCCGCACCGAGCGAAAGACCGCACCGGGCTATCAAGGGTTTGTGTTTCACACCTCGCCAGATGTCACGCTGGAAGAGGATCTCGCACGTCGCGATTTCACCATCAATGCGATTGCCCTGGATACCGACGGCAAGCTGATTGATCCACACAATGGTGTGTCTGATCTCAATGCGCGGTTGTTGCGCCACGTCAGTAATGCATTCGTGGAAGACCCGGTGCGCGTATTGCGCGGCGCACGTTTTGCGGCGAGGTTTGCCAAACTTGGATTTCGCATCGCGCCCGAAACAAAAACGCTGATGGAAAAAATTACCCAGTCTGGCGAACTCGACCATCTTGTGCCGGAACGCGTCTGGCAGGAACTCTCACGTGGATTGATGGCGGATATGCCGTCGCGGATGTTTGAGGTGTTGCGTGCCTGCGGCGCTTTGGCGCGTCTGCTTCCAGAGGTTGATCGCCTGTTCGGCGTGCCGCAATCTGCAAAATCGCATCCTGAAATCGACACAGGCGTACACGTCATGATGGTGCTGGACTACGCCGCATCATTGCATCACCCGCTGCCAATCCGCTTTGCAGCACTCGGCCATGACCTTGGCAAAGGCGCCACGCCACAGGCGCGTTGGCCGCATCATCCTGGCCACGAGGAAAAAAGCGTTGCTCTCGTGCAGGCCATATGCGACCGGTTGCGTGTGCCCGGCGATTGCCGTGATCTTGCGCGCATGACGGCGCGCTGGCACGGCGATGTCCATGCGGCATTGCAATTGAGTGCTGAAAAGCTGTTGGCGCTGCTGGAGGCGACAGATGCATTGCGTCGCCCCGAACGCTTTCACGATTTCGTGGAGGCGTGTGCCTGCGATCACTACGGGCGCCCCGGTTTTGCCAATCAGCCTTATCCGTCGAAGGAATTTTTGCTGGGAGCGCTGTCTACGCTGCGAGCGCTCAGTTTTGGCAGCATCGCCCACGCAAATTCAAACGACATCGTCGGTGCCATCGCTGGTGCCAAACTCGAACAACTCCAACGTTTTATCAAGGAAGGAAACACAACATGACGCATGCAATCCGTATTCACGAACATGGTGGCCCGGAAGTAATGAAATGGGAAAGCGTTGAAGTCGGCTCGCCCAACGAACGCGAGGTGCGAGTCCGTCACACCGCCGTCGGATTGAATTTCATCGACATCTATCACCGTACGGGTCTCTACAAAATACCTCTGCCAACCGTCATCGGACGCGAGGGCGCCGGGGTGATCGAGGCAGTGGGCTCGGCTGTAAACGGTCTCAAGGTCGGTGACCGCGTCGCGTATGGGGCGGCTACCATTGGCGCTTATTCGGAAGCAAGGCTCATTGCCGCCGACCGCGTCGTCAACGTTCCCGCCAACGTCACCGATCAGCAGGCAGCGTCAATCATGCTCAAGGGAATGACCGCGCAGTATCTGCTGCGCCGTACCTATGCCGTGAAGACGGGCGATACCATTCTGGTTCACGCAGCAGCCGGGGGTGTTGGCCTGATCCTTTGCCAGTGGGCGAAGCATCTGGGTGTGAATGTCATCGGTACGGTTGGCAGCGATGAAAAGGGCAAACTTGCCAAGGCCCATGGCTGCGATTACATCATCAATTATTCCACTGAAGATTTCGCGGCAAGGGTGATGGAAATCACTGACGGCAAAAAATGCGCAGCCGTCTACGATGGTGTCGGCAAGGACACCTTCCTGAAATCGCTGGATTGTCTGCGCCCTCGCGGAATCATGGCCTCGTTCGGCAATGCCTCGGGCAAGGTCGAGCCTTTCGACCTGGGTATTCTCGCGGCCAAGGGGTCGCTGTACGTCACCAGACCCACACTCGATACGCACGTCGCAACTCGCGAAGATCTTGTGGCAACTGCGAACGACATGTTCGATGTCGTCGGACGCGGGATCGTGAAAGTCGAAATCAACCAGACCTACGCGCTCAAGGACGCAGCCCAGGCACATCGCGATCTCGCCGCACGCACGACGACAGGCTCAACCGTGCTGCTGCCTTGAGGGCTGGGCTCATGCTCGAATGCGTTACGTGTCAAGTACCATACTGCCGCGAGCATTTCCGGTTGAAAAGCCTTGCGTCACGGGGCTTTCCAGCTTTTTGCCACGCCAAACCAAGCTCAAGGCCTGGCGGGCCTTTCCATGCATTTTCGGCCTGCAAGGTTCGTGGATGCCAGACATTAACCTTCAGCAATCTGCTTTTGAACACGCAGAAAAAATCTGGCCGCACACGCTGCTACCACGATCAGGGGATAGCTTGCCCTCCAGGGTAAGCGCTTAATATGGTTATTCGACACGCAACACTAAAGCATATGCCCCGCGTTCTGATCGTTGAAGATGACTCCGCTTTTCGCGCGCGCTATGCAGCGATGCTCGCCAATGACGCGTCGTTCGAAGTCGTTGCGAGTGTGGGTACCGGCGGCGAGGGCCTCGCAATGCTCGATTTGCGCAAGCCTGACATCCTGCTTGTCGATCTTGGACTACCAGATATCAGCGGTATCGAAGTAATTCGTCACGCCAGCCAAACCTTGCCAAAGTGCGAATGCATGGTCGTGACCGTATTCGGCGACGAGGAGCATGTCCTTGCGTCAATCGAGGCCGGTGCTGCGGGATATTTGCTCAAGGATGCGTCGGAAGAAAACTTTCTCTCCGGTATTCGCGAACTGATGAACGGCGGTTCGCCCATCAGCCCGATTATCGCGCGGCGGCTGTTGCGGCGTTTCCATGCTGATTCGCCAGCCGCCAACAGTGCCGTCGACACAGCATCCGACGAGGCATTGAGCGTCGCGTTGTCTGATCGCGAACGGGAGATTTTGCTACTCGCGTCGAAAGGCTTCAACTACCCGGAAATGGGTAAACTGATGAGCATCTCGCCCCACACCGTCACCAGTCATGTCAAGAAAATCTATCGGAAGCTTGCGGTGCACTCACGCGGCGAAGCAGTGTTTGAAGCGAATCGCATGGGCCTTATCAAAACACTCTGATGCGCTCGTCGCGACGACTGTCAATTCCACCGCAGCGCTGAACAGCCCGCCATTGCAAGCATATCTGGCTGGCGCGGTGTCGCACGCGAGGGCCGCCTGGCTGTTTGCGGTCGCTTGCGGCGTAGTGTTGTCAAGCTCCGTATTTGCGCAATCGCCAGCAACCGGGATGCCGCCAATTACGGACATCAATACGCCAGCCGTGATCGAAGTTCTGGAAGCAGATTTTGCAAAGGTTGAATCACTCGCGCCGCCAGAGAATGTGTTGTGGCAGAAAGTCGCATTGCCAGATAGCTGGCGACAAATGCAGCGAAAGCGGCAGGGTTACGGCTGGTACCGGTTTACGGTTCAGCATAACGGGGACGATAATCGGTCGCGTGCGTTCTACATCCCGCGCATTACCAACAATATCGAATTGTTCCTTAACGGCAGTCCCTTTGTCGTTAGCGGGCGGCTCGGTCCGAACCCGGAGAAATCCTGGAATTTCGCGCAATACTACGAAATTCCCCGCGGTCTCTTGCACAAGGGCAACAACGAAATACTTGTGCGCCTGCATCCGGACGGATATCCTCGCGCCGGTCTCTCGCGTGTCTATTTTGGCGACTCGGCTGACCTGGGCAATCGATACCGGCTGCGCCGTTTCGCGCAAACCGGCGCACCGACATTCATCACTGGACTCACCGGTCTGGTTGGATTGTTTGCGCTTGCGATCTGGGCCAAACGCCGTGCCGAAACCGTGTTTGGATTTTTCGGCTTGATGTCGCTGGTAGCCGTCGTGCGGCTGGTGCATTATTTCCTGAGAGAAGTGCCGGATTGGCTGGCGCTACTGGCGGTACCATCGATCTGCTGGGTGACGGTGCTTCAGATGCAGTTTGCTTTGCGCTTCGCCGGAACGCAGTTACCACGTTTTGAAAAATCGCTCGTTGTCTTTGCCATCATGGCGACTATCGCACTCTTCGTGCTTCCCTGGAAATGGTATGCCAGCGCCACCATGACCATCTATGCGGGCCTTGCACTGCTCTCTCCTGTGATTCTCTACGTCCTGGGCCGCGAGACAATACGAAAGCCGTCCGCCGAAAACCTGTTTATGTATTTGGCGATTGTTGTCAACGTTGCGTTGGGCGTGCATGATTTCCTGAACTATCAGGAATTGCTCGGTTTTGATCGACTCTATCTCATGCCGTTTGGACTGCCGCTAATGCTTCTGGCCGTCGCGGCACTGCTGGTAAAGCGCTTTGTGAATACGCTATCGAGCTACGAGCAATTAAACCTGGAGTTGGCCGGCCGTGTAGCGCAACGCGAAGCTGAACTGGGTGTGAGTTACGAACGCGCGCGTTCCCTTGACCAACAACGTGCGACAGCGGAAGAACGCCAACGCCTGATGCGCGACATGCACGATGGCATTGGCTCGCATCTGATGTCCACATTGGCGCTTGCACGTGTGAGCTCGCTGTCACAACACCAGATGGAGGAAACGCTCACCGATTGTATCGATGAGTTAAAACTCACCATCGATTCACTGGAGTCAGTGGAAAGTGACCTGTTGGTGGTGCTGGGTAATCTGCGCTATCGCCTGGAGCCGCGCCTTCAGGCGGCGGGCATTTCGCTGGAGTGGGCAGTGAGCGATCTGCCGCCACTAGCCTACCTTGATCCACAGAATGTGCGCAGCGTGTTGCGAATTATCCAGGAGGCATTTACCAACACCTTGAAGCACGCGCGTGCCAGGCGGATCACGCTCTCAACCGGTGTGGACTTTGCCAACGCGAGGGTATTTGTACGTGTCACCGATGACGGCGTTGGGCTGGATAGCAACAAACCTTTGGGACGCGGACTGGATAATATGAAAAATCGCGCCGTGAAACTGCATGGTGAACTGGAAATCGTTTCGCTCAAGGGTGGTGGCACATGCGTGAATTTGTATCTGCCGCTGGCGAAGCTGGCGTGAAAGTACGTCGAACTACAATTTACTTCCCCTGTCATATCGAGCGTAGCGCGTGTAGCGTGTAGTCCGGATGCAGCGTAGCGAAATCCGGGGACGCAAATCGCATTGTCAATATTGATTGCACGTACAGCCCTCGATTGCGCTGCGCTCCATCGAAGCTGCCTTCCTGCACTAGGTCAAGCCTTCAACGCCGCCAGCACCTCGTCGAGCATCTTCTTCGCGTCGCCGAAAAGCATGCGATTGTTCTCTTTGTAGAACAGCGGATTATCGATGCCCGCGTAGCCTGATGCCATGCTGCGCTTCATCACGATCGAGGTCTTGCCTTTCCAGACTTCCAGCACCGGCATGCCGGCAATGGGGCTGGTCGGGTCTTCCTGCGCGGCGGGATTGACGATGTCATTGGCACCGATCACCATCACGACGTCGGTAGCCGGAAAGTCTGCATTGATTTCGTCCATCTCCAACACGATGTCGTAGGGCACCTTTGCCTCGGCGAGCAGCACGTTCATATGGCCCGGCATGCGGCCTGCGACCGGGTGAATGCCGAAACGCACGTTGACACCTTTCTCACGCAGGTAGCGGGTGATGTCGTTGACCGTGTGCTGCGCCTGTGCGACAGCCATGCCGTATCCCGGCACGATGATCACACTTCTAGCGTCGCGCAGCAATTCTGCCGTCTCGACCGCGCTCACCGGAATCACTTCGCCAACCGGCTCTCCATCTGCCGCTGCTTTCACCACGGTGCCACCGGCAGAGCCGAAGCCGCCCGCAATCACGCTGATGAAGTTGCGGTTCATCGCCTGACACATGATGTAGGAAAGAATGGCACCGCTGGACCCCACCAATGCGCCGGTAACGATCAGCAAGTCGTTCGACAACATGAAGCCGGTCGCGGCCGCGGCCCAACCGGAATAGCTGTTCAGCATCGACACCACGACGGGCATATCCGCGCCGCCGATGGCCATGACCATGTGGATGCCGAACAGAAGTGCGATCACGGTCATGATGATGAGCGGCGTCATGCCTTGCTGAATGGATTGTGCGGCTATAAACTCTCGGCCGAACCAGATGACAGCGATCAGGCCAGCGAGATTCAACCAGTGACGACCCGGCAACAACAACGGCTTGCCACCGATTTTGCCGGAAAGTTTCCCGAACGCGATGACCGAACCGGACAGCGTTACTGCACCAATCAAAATGCCGACGTAGACCTCGACGTGGTGAATGGTTTTCTCCGCAGGCGTGAGTGGCACACTGCTGACGAGATCAAACATGGAACCCGGATCGATATAACTCGCGAAGCCGACCACCATGGCTGCAAGGCCGACCAGGCTGTGCATGAATGCGACCAGTTCGGGCATCTGCGTCATCTGTACCGTGCGTGCCAAATAAATGCCGACACTGCCGCCCACTACCAGCGCGGCAATAATCCAGCCAATACCACCACTGGTCACGCGCGGGCCAAACACGGTGGCCAGCACAGCGATTGTCATGCCGATCATCCCGTAGAGATTGCCGCGACGCGATGATTCAGGATTGGAGAGCCCACCCAAGCTCAGGATAAAAAGAATGATGGCGGCGATATAGCAAACGGTTACCAGACTTCCGGACATGTCATCAACTCCCTTATTTGCGGAACATGGCCAGCATGCGCTGGGTAACGGCGAAACCACCGAACATGTTGATGGCCGTGAGGCCGATTCCCGCTACTGCAAGCCAGCGAATAATTTCGTCGGGCCGTGCGGTTTGGCCAACCACGCCAGCGATTGCCGGTGGTGAGATTTGCACCAGCGCCCCGATAATGATGATGCTGCTAATGGCGTTGGTTACGCTCATCAACGGCGTATGCAATGCCGGTGTGACATTCCAAACAACCATGTAGCCAACAAAGCATGCGAGCACGAAAACCGTGAAGTGTCCAAGGAAAGCAGTGGGCGCATTGGCCCCGATAAACCAGAACAGCGCAGCGGCAACCGCGAACATGATCGTGAGCTTGTTGGCCGACATCGGCGCGCTTGCATGGCCATGTCCCTTTTTCGCGGGCACTGGCATGGCACCAACGGGCTTGGCACCAGCGGGGATTGCTGACAGTTTCGGCGCAGGCGGCGGCCACGTGACATTGCCGTCCTTGATGACAGTTGTGCCACGAATCACTTCGTCATCCATGTTCACATTAAAGACGCCATCCTTTGCCTTGCAGAGTTCCTCGGATAGGCGAAACAGATTGGTGGCGTAAAGGGTGCTCGCCTGCGTAGGCAAACGGCTCGGCAGATCTGAATAACCAATGATCGTCACACCGTGCCTGACAACCACCTTGCCAGGTTCGGTCAGTTCGCAGTTGCCACCCTGCTCAGCAGCCATATCAACAATAATGCTGCCGGGTTTCATCGACTGCACCATTTCGGCAGTGATTAATTTTGGCGCAGGTTTACCCGGAATCAGTGCGGTGGTGATGATGATGTCGACTTCCCTGGCCTGTTTGGCGAAAGTCTCGCGCTGGGCTTTTTGGAATCCTTCGCTCATCACCTTGGCGTAACCACCGACGCCGGTGCCCTCCTCGACGTACTCTACCGGTACAAATTCGCCGCCCAGCGATTTGATTTGATCGCCCACTTCCGGACGCGTGTCATTGGCACGCACGATGGCACCCAAACCAGACGCCGCACCGATCGCGGCCAATCCGGCTACGCCAGCACCAATCACGAAAACCTTTGCAGGCGGCACTTTTCCCGCTGCCGTAATCTGGCCGGTAAAAAATCGACCAAAATGATGTGCCGCCTCTATGACGGCGCGGTAGCCCCCGATGTTGGCCATTGAGGAAAGTGCGTCGAGCTTTTGGGCGCGCGAAATTCGCGGCACGCTATCCATCGCCATCACGGTGGCCTTCCTCGCTGCAAGTTTCTGGAGCAAGTCGGGATTTTGCGCGGGCCAGATGAAACTCACCAGCGTACCCCCATCTTTCATGAGACCGACCTCTTCCGCCGTCGGTGCGCGCACTTTGAAGATGATGTCGGACGCAGCCCAAAGCTTCGCCGCGCCTTCAACGATTGTCGCACCCGCTGCGCGATAGGCATCGTCGCTTACGTT
>JBKJMK010000031.1:0-22414 GCA_046596005.1 Usitatibacteraceae bacterium
CGACAACGAGGTTTTTCATGGTTTTCTCCTGGGTTGGCATTTGAGCGGTTAGACCGTGTTCCGCGCAAGCGTATTTTAACTGACCCATTGTTCCCCGAAAAACGCGAGTCGAAATAGCGAGTCTCGATTTTCCCGGTTTAATAAACGAAACACCAGAACGGCGGGGTGCCTTCAGCAATTTTCAGTTCGTGATCCGCCCCAAGGCATTTTCGTATCCTGTTTATTGGCTCCATTCCGCCTGTCCAACCCCGGGACGCGGCTATCAATCGCGCCGCAATGAAGTCCATTACGTCGCCGCAGCTGACCCCAACGCGTCCGCATCCTACAGACCCGCCTACGCCGTAAATGGAAGACGGACTACGCCTGTTTGCGGGGCTGGACGGGGACGGAGAAAGCGTTTCTCGGTAGGCTAGTAGCGCCGTTAGGAAAGGTGTCAATCGAATACCAAAACGCGTTGATGTAACAAAACAGAACGGCTCAAGCGAGCTTCGCAGTAATCGAAATCATATTCCCTTCGGCTTACCGAAGCATGGTTGGGTTACACCTTGCGTTATGTAAACGACGCGCAACCTGGGGCGCGCGAACTTTTCGCGCATCGACCTTGCCCTTCTTCCACAAACATCGACACCCGGCCATTCCATTGCGTTTCTCTCACAACAGAAAATTTGAAAACGAGTCGCCCATTTCCTTGCCGACGTTATTGGCAGGATCGGCAATGCGCGTGCAAAGGACTGCATCAATCGCTGCTGTCCTCCCAATGGCGGAGTGCGCAAGGCCGCCCGTCGCATCGAACGATTCCGCCTTGAACCGTCGACTGTACCTGACTGTGCGCACAAAATTCATCGTCGCGATGGCGGTCAGTATTAGCTGGTTCGCGTTGTCGCTATGGCTGGCGTTACCGTGGTTGCACGATCTAGCAAGGCTATCCCATTGGGCGATCGCCATATTCGCTGTTGGCGGAATTGCCCTTGTGCCCGGCTTTATGAATGCGTTTCTAATTACCAGTCTGATGATTGACCGGCGGCCGCCACGCACCCCCCTGACAAAATATCCTGGCGTCACGATCCTTATCGCGGCATTCAATGAGGCTGCGTCTATTGCCGCCACAATCCAATCGATCGAACGCTTGCGTTATCCCGGACCGTTCGAAGTGATGGTTATCGACGACGGCTCGACCGACGCCACAGCTGCGACTGTCGATGCAATCAGCTTTCCCTGGCTCTCACTGCTGCGGCAACCGAAGAACATGGGGAAATCGGCGGCACTCAATCGCGGTCTCGCCTCGGCGCGCTTTGAACTGATCGTTACCCTTGATGCGGATTCATATCTCTTTGCCGACGCGCTGGAGCACCTCGTCGAGCGCTACGTTTCCGATCCCGTGAATACGCGCGCAGTCGCGGGCGCGATGATGGTGCACAATTCGCGCACGAACTGGGTCACCAAAATGCAGGAGTGGGACTATTTTCACGGCATCGCCGCAACCAAGCGCGTGCAGTCGCTCTACCAAGGTACGCTGGTCGCACAAGGCGCATTCTCAATCTACGACCGGCAGACGTTGCGGGACATCGGCGGCTGGGAGGACTGCGTTGGCGAGGACATCGTGCTCACATGGGCGATCCTGGAAGCGGGATGGCGAGTCGGGCACGCAGAGGATGCCATCTGCTTCACCGACGCGCCCGAGACGCTGGGGCAGCTCATACGACAACGCCAACGATGGGCGCGCGGCATGATGGAGGCATTTCGCCAGCATCCGCGTATCCTGTTCGTGCCAAGACTGTCGACGGCATTCGTCTGGTGGAATCTGTTTTTCCCATGGCTTGATCTGGCCTTCACGCTTTGCTTTATACCGGGTATTGTTCTCGCTTTCTTCGGGATCTACTGGATCGTCGGCCCAATGACGCTTGCCCTGTTGCCGCTTTCGTTGCTGATGAACGGTGTCATGTATCGCGTCAGCACCAGAATGTTCAACGCCGAAGGTCTGCGTGTGCGTTACAACCCATGGGGATTCGCAATTTACGCGCTTGGCTACAGCCTGATCCTTCAGCCTGCGTGCGTCATCGGCTACATATCCGAACTACTCGGGCTGCGCAAAACCTGGGGTACAAAATGATCACACCTATTGGCTACCATCACTTGCGGATCGCGGCGGCGATCTCCTGCCTCTGGCTGGCGGGCAACGCCTCGGCGCAGGATGAAACCCACTTCGCACCAGTCGCGGATGTCAATACCGCGAGCGATACCGACGGCTTCAACGCGCTTCGCTGGCGGGTCGGTGCGCTATCTTCATATGCCAATCCATGGCGCTTTGCCGGCGCGGTTGCACAATCGACGCGCTTTGCGCAGAACGACTTCCGCAAAGATGTCGCCGCCGTACTTGGCGTTTATCGTGACCAGCGGCGCGATACGCTCGCCGGTGTCGACGTCGAGGCTGGTGTGGCACGCGTCTCAGGACATTTGCGCGTGGTCGGCGACGCAACATTGCGCATGACAACCACGCTTGGGACTGCCGTCGATTTGAACGCGTCCGCCGACCTGGTCGAAACGCGCAAGGCGCTCGATCGCGGTATCGGTTTTACGTTCCTCGCCGCAGGTCTCGAGCAGCAATTCGGAGAGCGGTTCACTCTCACCGGATTGGCTGGTTGGCAACACTTCAGCGACGGCAATTCGCGCCCGCACCTCCGTGCACGCTTGATCTGGCTCGCCGTCCCGGAGGCAGGCATTACATTGCAGCTTCGCTACCGACAATATTGGTCACGCGATGCTGACGTTCGCGGCGCATATTTCAACCCGGACGAATATCAGCAGTGGCTCGCCGTGATGGCAATTCGCAAGCGTTACGCGGGGTGGATATACAGCGGCGCAATCGGCGCGGGTCAGGAGTTTTCAACTGGTGCAGGCTCACGCGCGGCGTACCTGGCCGAAGCGCGTGCCGAAGGTCCGATCGCCGAAAACGCCAGACTGGTGATACGCGCAGGCTATTATCGTTCGGCGGGATTTATCGACAATCCCGACTACGCCTATCGGCATTTGGGTGCGGCACTCATTTTGCCGTTCCGCTAGTTCTATCCACGCGCCCGAATCCACCTCGCCACGTAATGGCTGGTTGGCATCATCAATGACGCCATCAACGACCTGCAGTGCGCCGCTCAAGCCCAGCGCATTACCGTTTGTGCCAGCCATCGTTTATTCGCTACGGCGCATCGAACGATAGCTGCATGAAACTTGCTAGACTGCGGCTTGGTTGTCCACCATCGGAGGTCATCATGTTGCGGCTATTGTTGCGTTTATGCGGGATGTTCGCTGTCACGGCAATCAGCTTGACGCCATTGGTAGCTGGTGCGCTCGATGCACCGGTAGCGGTGCCCGAGACCGCTCTCCAATTCGTTGACTCGCTGGCTAGCCGATATGGCGTACAGCCGAACCTGACCTATTCGACCGCGAACAACGTCGAACTGAAACTCGACCTGTATCTTCCCAGAAACACCACTGAAGCAGTGCCGTTGGTGATGTTCTTCCACGGCGGCGGATGGGTCGAGGGCCGCAAGGAAAGCACCGTACTGTATTTGCTGCCTTATTTACAGATGGGCTTTGCCGTCGCGAACGTCGGTTACCGCCTCGGCCGCGTCTCGTCGGCACCCGCTGCCGTGGAAGACACACGCTGTGCACTGCGCTGGTTGTCACGGCGCGCAAAAGAATACAAGATCGACACCAGCAAAATCGTCCTGACCGGCGGTTCGGCGGGCGGACATCTTGCCTTGATTACCGGGATGCTGCCAGCGGGTAATCCGTTTGACCGTGCCTGTGCCACCGATGACAGCATGCGTTGGGTCAGCGGCACAGAACCACCCATGGCAGTCGCCGCCATCATCAACAATTTTGGCATCGCTGATGTTGAGGATTTGTTGAGCGGGCCTAACGCCAAGCACTATGCAATCGAATGGCTGGCTGCTGCGCCCAATCGGGATGCTCTGGCGCGGAGCGTGTCGCCGATTCAATATGTTCGTGCTGGCTTGCCGGCAATTTTTACCGTGCACGGAGATGCCGATTCGCTGGTACCGTATGCGCACTCAACGCGACTGCATGATGCGCTCAACAAGGCTGGTGTGCCAAACGAAATGGTGACCGTTGCAAGTGGCGGGCATGGCGGTTTTTCGCCGGCTGAGACACAGCGTGTGGCCGCCGCTGTTCGGGCGTTCCTCATCAAGCATGGTATCAAGCCGCTGGTACGTTAATGCTGTGAGGCATGGACAACTCGATGCCGTGCAGGTGAAATTTCCGGCGCGCACAGCCGCCAGTATCCAGCTGAAAATACGGGTGCCTCGCAGGTGCTGCGCTGAGTGGCGGATCGGCATTGATTCAATAGGGTGCTGCGTCGATTTTCGCGAGGGATTCCGCGATCACGTTGATATCCGCCGGACGAACCAGACGTGACTTTTCATTTCCGCCATCCAGAAAAATCAGTGTCGGCCACAGCTTCACCCCGAAAGAGCGGCCCAGCGCGCGACCCGGCCCATCGGCAACCTTGAAGTGGCGCACGCGGTGATGACTTTCCGAGGCCGCGGCAATCAGCGGTTGGGCTTTGCGGCAATGCCCGCACCACGCGTTCCCGAATTCAATCAACACCGGTCCTTCCTGCGCATCTATTTCAGCGCGACTTGGTTCAACCGTTGCATAGGTGTTATTCATCGTCATATTGAAGGTGCGACTGACCATAGAATTTGAATTACGCGGACCTCTTCAACGCCGGTGGGCTCAATGCCTTCAGTGACGAGTGCCTTGTCGACAAGCCCTGAAATCACTGCGCCTTGGCAATATTGTATTCAAACCGGTAGCTATGGCGGCCTTCAGCGATGATGATTTCCATATTGCCAGACAGGCCAACCAGCTCGCCGGTTCCTGAATCAGGCACAACGCCCAACAACAGCAACGCTGCGCCGCGGTTCATGGTGCCGCTGTGTTGCAGCACAAAGCTGCCGCTGCGCCCATCCAGCTTGCCGACGACCAGTTCCATCGCCACATAGCCCGCAGAGCCTTCCACCGGCGTGCGCATGGCGAGCATCTGACCTTTGCCGGTCGCGTCGAGTGAACCGTGATATTTTTTATCGAGCAACATGCGGCCAATCGTATCGCCTGCTGCCGCCGCGTCTGTGGGCTGCGGGTTCATTTTTACGTCGAATGGGCCTGCCGACAGATGTGTCATGGTGTTTCCTCTGAAAACTTGCTGATAAGACAAAATTTATGCGATGCAACCGGACACTACGCCCAGTTTAAAATCACCTTGCCTGACTGCCCCGATAACATCACCGCGAATCCCTTCTCAAAGTCCTCGACAGCAAACTGATGGGTGAGAATCGGCGAGAGGTCGAGACCGCTTTGCAGCATGGCCACCATCTTGTACCAGGTCTCAAACATCTCGCGGCCGTAGACACCCTTGATTTCCAGCCCTTTGAAAATGACTTCGTTCCAGTCGATGACGGTATTCGACGGCGGAATACCGAGTAACGCGACCTTGCCGCCGTGGTTCATTGCCGCGAGCAGACTCTGGAACGCCGACGGCACGCCGGACATTTCCATACCGACATCGAAGCCCTCGACCATACCCAGTTCAGCCATTACATCCTGCAGCGACGTGTTGGCGACATTCACCGCGCGGGTCGCACCCATTTTCATCGCCAATCCCAGCCGATAGTCGTTCACGTCGGTGATCACGACATGCCGCGCACCTACGTGCCGTGCGATAGCCACCGCCATGATGCCAATCGGCCCCGCGCCAGTGATGAGCACATCTTCGCCGACCAGATTGAATGACAGCGCCGTATGCGTTGCATTGCCGTACGGGTCAAAAATCGCGGCAAGGTCATCACTGATACTTTCGGGAATTTTGAAGGCATTGAAGGCCGGGATCACCAGAAACTCGGCAAACGCACCCTCGCGATTAACGCCAACGCCGACGGTGTTACGGCAGAGATGGCGACGGCCGGCACGGCAATTGCGGCAATGGCCGCAGGTGATGTGCCCTTCGCCGGAGACGCGATCACCGATTTCAAAGCCGCGTACTTCGGCACCCATCTCGACGATATGTCCGACGTATTCGTGGCCAACGTGCATCGGAACAGGGATGGTCTTTTGTGCCCACTCATCCCATTTCCAGATGTGCATGTCAGTGCCGCAGATCGCGGTTTTTTTTATCTTGATCATCACGTCGTTGTGACCGACTTCCGGCTTTTTCACCTCGGTCATCGTCAGGCCGGGGACGCGTTCGAGTTTGGCTAGTGCTTTCATCATTCATTGTTCCTTCGTCGATCTGCTCGATCTATAACTCGATCTTTTACTCTATCGCGCCAAGTTTGCGCCCGACCCTGGCAAATGCCGCCACCGCATGTTCGATCTGCTCCGGCGTATGCGCGGCCGACATTTGCGTACGAATACGCGCGCGCCCTTTCGGCACCACCGGAAAGCTGAAGCCCACCACATAGATGCCTTCGGCGAGCAAGCCCTCCGCCATTTGGCTCGCCAACGCTGCATCACCAAGCATGACAGGAACGATGGGGTGAACGCCGGGCACCAGATTGAAACCGAGTGCGCCCATTTCGCGAGGAAAATGCGCGCCGTTGGCGTTCACCCGCTGACGCAATGTAGCTCCTTCCTCCGCCTGTAGCAATTCCAGCACGGCAAGTGATGCCGTGACGATTGCGGGTGCCAGGGAGTTTGAAAATAAATAGGGGCGCGAACGCTGGCGCAGCAAATCCACCACTTCTTTGCGCGCCGCTGTGTAGCCCCCCGACGCGCCGCCCAGCGCCTTGCCCAACGTGCCGGTGTAAATATCGACGCGATCTGCCACGCCGCAAAATTCCGGCGTGCCGCGGCCATTCTCGCCAACGAAGCCTACGGCATGCGAATCATCGACCATCACGAGCGCGTTGTATTTGTCGGCCAATTCGCAAATGCCGTTGAGATTGGCAATGATGCCATCCATCGAGAACACGCCGTCCGTGGCGATCATCTTGTAACGCGCACCCGCCGCGTCGGCCGCCAGCAACTGCGCCTCCAGATCTGCCATGTCGTTATTGCGATAACGAAAGCGCTTCGCCTTGCACAGGCGCACGCCGTCGATGATGCTGGCATGGTTCAGCTCATCGCTGATGACGGCATCTTCTTCGCCGAGCAACGCCTCGAACAATCCGCCGTTGGCATCGAAACAGGAGCCGTACAAAATGGTGTCCTGGGTGCCGATAAATCTGGAAATCGCCGCTTCAAGATCGCGATGGCTGGTCTGCGTGCCGCAAATAAAGCGCACCGATGCCATGCCAAATCCGTAGTCGTCGAGGCCGCGCTTGGCGGCAGCGATCAGGCGTTTGTCGTCTGCCAGGCCGAGATAATTGTTGGCGCAGAAGTTGATGACCTCTGCACCGGATTCCAGCCGCAGCGTTGTTTGCTGTGGCGACGCGATCAATCGTTCGCGTTTGAAGAAACCGTCATCGCGTATTTGTTCAAGTGTGGTGTCCAGATGCCGATAATAGGAATCGTTCATTCTTGCCCCTGATGGTTGCGACGGGAGAGCGACGCATTTTATACACAATAGCCTGTCCAGTCGCCACGCTACGCTATATCTGTTAGCGTATGTCCTGATCGACTCTACGGTGGCACGCCATGAAAACCATTCTCATTGCCAACCCCAAAGGTGGTGCTGGCAAGACGACCCTCAGCACCAATCTCGCTGGCTATTTGGCACGCCGTGGAAAGAATGTATTTCTATGGGACCTCGACCGGCAGAAATCTGCGCTGCATTGGCTCTCGATGCGGCCAGCCTCGTTGCCGCACATCCACCGGCTCGACGGTGCCAGGCAGAAACCACACGATGGCTGGCTGGTCCTCGACTCACCGGCGGGACTGCACGGCGGCAAGCTTGGCGACATGCTGAAGCTTGTCGATAAGGTGATCGTACCGATTGTCCCTTCATCCTTTGATCTGGCTGCCACCCGCGTTTTCCTCGATGAACTACTGGAAGAAAAGGCCGTGCGCAAGGGCAAAACGTTTGTCGCCATCGTTGGCATGCGCGTCGATGCGCGAACGCGGGCCGCAGAAAAACTCGATGCGTTTCTGGCGCCCATCGACCTTCCTGTGTTGACGCACTTGCGCGATACGCAAAACTATGTGAACGCCGCGTTTGAGGGTAAATCGATTTTCGATCTGGCACCATCGGTCGTTGCACCGGACGTGACGCAATGGCTACCAATTGAGGCATGGCTGCTGGCACCGTGAACAACATAACTGTCAGGGGCATCGCGAATTTGCGGAAGCCGGTTTGCGGCTTGCTCCCGCGTTGGGCGCATCCCTGAAACACTACGCCAGCAAATCAACTTTCGCCTGAAAGCAGATTGGATTTTGCGCCTCGCTCTGGTCAATGATCGCAACCACCACTGATGAAGGAATCCGGATGCTCCAAATATGGCCGGGGTCGGAAAGCTGGGTCAGCCGCAGATGTACAAACGGCTCTGCTGAGACCACGGAAGAACAAAACGCGCACAGCAACGGCACCGCTGAAGTGGTCGGGACGGTCTGCAAATACCCTTCCAGTAACTGGTGATAAGCATCATCCATTTTTGAACTGAAGACTACGCAAAAGGAACCATCGCTCATTGAATTCTCCACTGTGAAAATCGGGAAGGCGTCGCGCCTGACGCCAATGTATAAGTGCACGCTCATAGTGCGCCTCAATCGGACGTTTACTCAACCCCGTACGAATGCCTGATTCTAATTCGCAATAAATGATCGGGCTCAATAAACCGCCGGAGCGCCATGGCCGATAGCGGGGCGTCGTCGTGTGTCAGCGCATCAGCGCGTGGCAATCAACTCGGAAGCATGACGCTTGGCGCTGTGGCTTCGTACAAAAATCAGGCAGCCTTCCGGACTGACAATGTTGCCGTGGCGCGCACCAGTGCCGATGCGGTGGTAATCGCCGGTGCACATTTTCTCGTCATCGAGATAGCACCAGCCCGTCAGAACGATCGCTTCTTCATCACCGGTCTGGATATGCGCGGGGATGCGCCCGCCAGGGCCGAAGCGCGCGAGCCATGAGCGGGTGCTACCATCGTCGTGTAGCGTCTTCATGTCGACGTTGGGGGCAAAGCTAATCCAGTTTCCTGACTCTGCCCGCACGGTCAGATGTGTCAACCCGGTGTCCAGCGGAGCCTCGTCTGCGAGTGTGCTGCCGATGCGCTGCAGCAGCGTTTTGCGTATCGCCGCCTGACGACGCGCGCCGAGGGGCTTGGCCGGCAATGCCGTCAGCATCTCGGCCATGATGGCGTCTGGAATGACGCTGGCGTTGCGTTTATGCGGGATGGCCATGGTGGGGTTCCTAAACGTCGATTTATGTGTCTGGTCCGAGCCGCTTACGCAGCACGCTGAGCGCACACCTAATATGTGTCTTGACGGTACCCATCGGAATTTCGCTATGTTGCGCGATTTCCGAATGCGACAGTCCCCTGAAAAAAGCCAGCGATAACAGTTGCCGCTGCAGCGGGGTCAACGCCTCCATCGCCGCGTGCAGCGCGCTGCCCGCTTGCGCGGCTTCCAGCAAATCCTGCGCACTTTTCTGCGCGGGCTCGGACCCTGTGACCAGATCGTAGGGTTCCGGATGACTAAATGCCTCATCCTGGCGGCGTAGCAGATCGAGCGCGCGGCTTCTGGCGATAATAAGCAACCAGCCCACAACGCGTCCGCGCGAGGCGTCGTATTGATGGGCATCACGCCACACCTGCATATACACATCGGACACCACTTCTTCGGCCAGATGGACTTGACGCACGATACGCAATGCCACGCTGTACACGCGGCTGACCGTTTGATCGTATAGACGACCCAGGGCCAATTGATCCTGCTTGGAAATGGCGCTTAAGTATTCGCACAAATGGCCGTCGTCGGCGGAAGGCAGAGCATCGCGAGCAGAATTTTTTGATGGCGTGGCGCGCGATTTTTTCGCCGAACCCTCTGGCGTCGCGCTCTTTAGGTGCGATGCAACGGTGGAATGGCCCTGAGAATCAAGTGGAATCATGCGTGACATTATAAATGGGTTGAAGAGAAACGTTGCAAACCCATTCTGGGGCATTGGGCATTACCTGATCAGGATGGCAGTCGTCGGGAAAGCTGGCTCCCTTCAAGAGTGTTACGCTGCAGGTCTCACACGATCTGTTTGGGAATTTGTTCAATATGACAAACGCTAAATCAACCAAACCATTCTCGATGATTCGGGAGTTCCATCTCGCCGACTGGTTCACGCTTGCTAACGCGATCTGTGGAACAGGCGCTCTGTTTTCCACTATGACATACCTCGAAACGAACGAGGTGAGGCATGTCTACTTTGCCTGCGGCCTCGTGATCGCAGCGCTGATTTTCGACGTCTTCGATGGCCGTATCGCACGCTGGCGCCAAAAAACATCGGCGATGGGGCGGGAGCTCGATTCGCTTGCCGATATCATTTCGTTCGGTGTCGCGCCGGCGATCATCGGGTACGGCTGCGGCATGCAGGGTTTCTACGACAGAATCGTGCTTGCCTACTTCGTTGCTTGCGGCGTGTCCCGCCTGGCCCGTTATAACGTCACGGCAGAGACGCTGTCCGAGGGCGGCGACAAAGTAAAGTATTTCGAAGGAACGCCCATTCCTACGTCGGTAATTCTGGTATGCCTGCTAACGCTGGCGGCGTACCTTGGCGCGGTGCGGGAAAACCTCTGGTTCGGGCAGATGACGATTGCGGGATTCCAGTTTCATCCGCTGGTGTTGCTGTTCGCCATCTCCGGCTCATTGATGATCAGCCGAATCCGCATCCCAAAGCTTTGAGGTGCCCCAACCAGAGATAAAAACCGCCGCAAACTACTCAACCTTGCACAAGCAGTGCGCATACGCGGCGAACGGGTTACCGCTACGTTTCGCTTGATCTGCAACTTCCATGAGCCATGCGAGATCGCGTTGTGCTTCGCGCGCAACGCCTGGAACCATGGCAACCGGGATGACGCTATTGGCCGTGTTTGCGAGCATCGAATTGAACCACGACTCGATTTGTGCACCACCCATCTGCGATAGCAATTGCTCGAAACGATTACGCTCAACTTCCACATAAATAACGCGGGCATCGTCGCCGAGCTTGGCTTTATTTGCAGCGGACTTGATTGCATCATTCAGACTGCCAGTCCGGTCAATGAGGCCACGTTCCTTTGCCTGATTGCCGGTCCACACCCGGCCTTGCGCAACTTCATTGATTTTCTCAGGCGTTGTCTTCCTCGCCGCAGCGGCTTTGGCGGTAAATTCCGTGTAGATATTCCCGATCACACCCTGCACCAATTGCGCGAAACGGGGATCGAGCGCGCGGCGCGGATCGTATGCGCCAGCGAGCCAGGTCGTGGTAACGCCGCCAGTGTTGATCGAGAGTTTCTCCATCGCCTTCGCGCCGGTGGGAAGGATCGCGAATACGCCGATTGACCCGGTAACGGTGGCGGCGTCGGCAATGGTTTCGTCCGAAGCCATCGAGATCCAGTAGCCGCCTGAGGCCGCAACATTTCCCATCGACACCACGACCGGTTTGCCGCTATTGCGTGTGAGTTCAAGTTCACGCCGGATAAATTCCGATCCAAGTGGACTGCCGCCAGGCGAATTTACCCGCAGCACCAGCGCCTTGACCTTTTCGTCGTCGCGCGCCTTGCGAATCAGGTCTGCCGTTGAGCGCCCACCGATACGGCCCGGAGGTGCGGATCCATCGCTGATTTCGCCTTCGGCGACCACGATCGCGACGGCGTCCCCGCTCCGTTGCGGCTTGAGTGTGCCCAGGTAGGCATCGAATGCCACCTGCCGGAAGGTTTTATTTTCCTCATCTTTGGCACCGCGTTGAATCATCAATTCGCGAAATTCATCACGCGTTTTCAGGCCATCGACAAGCTTGCTTTCAAGCGCGAGCCTGGCCGGGTTGCCATTGACGGCAGCGAAGCGCTGCGGGATCTCCTCAATGCCCTTGTTGATGGCACCGGCTGGCAATTTACGGGCTTTTTCCACTGCGCTGGTGTAGGTTGCCCACAAGTCGTTGTACAGATAAGTATCGGCTTCGATCGACGCCTTCGATGGCGCATTGGCGATATAGGGCTCGCCGAAACTCTTGTAGGTGCCAACGCGAAGGACATTGGCCTGAATGCCAAGCCGATCCAGCGCGTCCTTGTAATAATTGCGATAGCGACCAAAGCCTTCAAGCATTGCCACGCCCATCGGATGCAACAACACTTCGTTGGCGTGGGCGGCCAGATAATATGAGCGCTGGTCATAGTTACTGCCCCAGGCCACAACTTGTTTGCCGCTCGCTTTGAATCGCTCGATCGCGCTGGCCACTTCGTGCAACGACGCCAGGCCCCCGCCACCGAACTCATCGAGTACCAACACGACACGCGCGATCCTGGCATCCTTGCTGGCCGCATCAAGCACGGCGAGCACATCGCGTAATTGCGTTTCTGCAACTGTGCCGCCCTGGACTTCGCTCAATAGCCGGTCACGTGTGCCGCCTGCACGCTGCTCAACCAGTTGCCCCTTAAGGTTCAATACCAGCGCGGTCTTGTCTTCAATTTTCAGCCCCCCTTTGATGATTGCCGCAATGATAACGACCAGGATGATGAGGAAAATGATGTTAAAAATCACCCGGCGACTGGTGTCGAGAATCGACCAAAAGCCGCTGAAGACGCTACGCAATAAACCAAACCTGGATGACATGGATACTCCGGAAATCATGGGGGGAATGAGGATGATACCGATGTTGTGCGACGCAAACACGCATGGCACTGCGTAAATACCGGCGGGGGACGCGGATCAGGCAAACCATTGAACCCCGGGCAGCGTGTCATCCAGCCATGCAATTACTCAACCGCGCCCGACAAACGGCATCTTGGTCGCCATCACGGTCATGAATTGAACGTTGGCTGTGAGCGGCAGACTGGCCATGTGCAACACCGCATCGGCAACGATTTGCACATCCATCAGGGGTTCGATCGCGATGTCGCCGTTGGCCTGCGGCACGCCGCTCGCCATGCGCACGGCCAGTTCCGTATGCGCGTTACCGATGTCGATCTGTCCGCAGGCGATATTGTATTTGCGGCCATCAAGCGAGGTCGATTTGGTGAGCCCCGTGATGGCGTGCTTGGTGGCAGTGTAGGGAGCAGAGTTGGGCCGCGGCGCATGCGCGGAAATGGACCCGTTGTTGATGATGCGACCACCCTGCGGTTGCTGGGACTTCATGATTCTGATCGCCTCCTGCGTGCAGAGGAACGGACCGAGCAGGTTTATGTCGAGCACCGATTTCAGTTTCTCAATGGGCAGGTCTTCGAGTGGAACCGCCGGCGCCCCGGTGCCGGCATTGTTGAATAACAGATCCAGTCGGCCGAACGTTTCGCGTGCGCGGGCAAACAGATTCTTCACGGCGTCCGTATCTGCGACATCCGTCTCAACCACCAGTGCGCGCCTGCCAGCGCCGGATTCGTCAGCAACCTGACGCAATAAATCAGCTCTGCGACCCGCAAGCACCACGGCGTAACCCGCTTTCAACAACGTAAGCGCAGTGGCTTTGCCGATACCGCTGCCAGCGCCGGTAACGATTGCAACAGGTGTGGGGTTCATCAGGGTTCTCCAGGCGTTAAACAAAGCGAAGTTGTACTTTATCAATCTATCCGCTGCCACGGTTGCGATAAGTAAACATCAAATTTACCGGCAAACGCCTAGTAACTACCGCAATTTTGGCGCATCTTGCCAATGTAAATCGTACTGCTTTGCGGGCGTGCGCAGGAAGCTATTTTGGTATTCCGCTTTTGCGTGCACGTGACGCGTGTTTTTCGTAGAATAAAATTACCATCACCTTACAACTTCGCGACCACACCGAGGAAAACCCACCATGCAGCTAATCGTCAACAATCAGGTACACGAAATCGATGTCGAACCGGAGATGCCACTGTTATGGGCGTTGCGCGAGGTGCTGGGCATGACCGGCACCAAGTACGGCTGCGGGATCGCAGCGTGCGGGGCCTGCACGGTGCATATCGATGGCGCGCCGGTTCGCTCGTGCGCGATGCCGGTATCAGCGGTCGGCAAAAAGCGCATCACCACCATCGAGGGGCTTTCCGCCGACACGTCACACGCCGTACAGAAAGCCTGGGCAACGCTCGATGTTCCCCAGTGCGGCTATTGCCAATCCGGGCAGATCATGGCTGCAGTTGCGCTGCTGAACAGAAAACCCCGGCCTACCGACAAAGATATTGATGACGCCATGAGCAATATTTGTCGTTGTGGCACTTACCAGCGCATTCGCGCGGCGATTCATCTCGCGGCCAAAGATGTTGGTGCGGCACGCCGGGCCGCGAACGACGCTACCGATTCCACCGTTGCGTCCACCTGAGGAGCGAACCATGACGACCGACAACTTGCTAACCGCCCTCATCGAACTACCCGATCTTTCCCGTCGCCAGTTTCTCGTCAGCACTGCCGCCGCAGGCGGCGGACTCGCGCTCGGCGTACCTTTCGTTGCGTCAGATGCCGCCGCGCAAACCATCGCTGCCGATGCCACTGAAGTCAATGTCTGGGTTGTCGTGAAACCTGACGACACGTGCGTGATCCGCATCGCCCGTTCAGAAATGGGACAAGGCACACTCACCGGCCTCGCGCAGCTGGTCGCGGAGGAGCTTGAATGTGACTGGTCAAAGGTCAAAACTGAACAACCCACACCTGGACAAAACCTCGCACGCAAGCGCGCATGGGGCGATATGTCCACCGGTGGCAGTCGCGGCATCAGGGGATCGCATGATTACGTGCGCCGTGGCGGTGCAGCCGCACGCATGATGTTGGTGCAAGCAGCCGCCAATGAATGGCAGGTGCCGGTCGCCGAACTCACCGTCGCCAACGGCATCATCACCCACGCGCCCAGCAAGCGCAGCACCAGCTACGGCAAGGTAGCCAATGCGGCCGCCAAACTAACGCCACCGGATCCGAAATCGATCACGCTCAAGGATCCCAGGGAATGGAAAGTCGCCGGCAAGCCAATGAAACGGCTCGATACATGGGACAAGCTAAACGGCAAAAAGATTTTTTCGATCGATGTGCGCCTGCCCGGCATGCTTCACGCCGCGATCATGGATTGCCCGGTGTTCGGCGGCAAGCTGGTTAGTTTCGATGACAGTAAAGTGCTGCAACGGCGCGGTGTCAAACGCGTGGTAAAGGTGGACGACTCAACCGTCGCAATCGTCGCCGACTCATGGTGGCATGCCAAAACTGCGCTCGATGCGCTGCCCATCGTCTGGGACGAAGGTCCGAATGCCAAAGAGTCAAGTGCGACCATCGCGGGTCGTCTCAAGGATGGTTTGACCGCAAGCGACGCGTTCGCGGACATCAATGACGGTGACGCGCTCAAAGCGATTGACGGCGCCACCAAAAAAATCGAGGCGGTGTATTCAACCCCGTTTCTGGCACACGCTTGCATGGAGAGCATGAATTGCACCGTGCGACTATCAGCAGACAAGGCCGAGGCCTGGGTGCCCACTCAGAACGGCGAGGCCTCACTGTCGGCGCTGTCGACCGCTTCCGGTTTACCTCTTGAAAAATGTGAGGTTTACAAGCAGGACCTCGGCGGCGGGTTCGGACGACGTGGCGGCACGCAGGACTATGTGCGTCAGGCGGTCGCGATTGCCAAGCAATTCCCGGATGTTCCGGTAAAGCTGGTGTGGAGCCGCGAAGAAGATCAGGCGCACGATTTCTACCGCCCGATTTCGCAATGCCGATTGGCTGCAGGGCTCGATCAGTCGGGCAACCTGGTCGGGATGCACGTGCGCGTTTCCGGACAATCGATCAACGCGCATTTGAATCCGTCTGCCATCAAGGACGGCAAGGATGTCCGCCAGTTGCAGGGCTACTATAAAGCCGCTGGTGATGCGCAACTTGGCTACACGGTAGCCAATTTGCGTATCGAGTACGCGATGCGCAACACTCATGTGCCGGTGGGTCCGTGGCGCGGCGTGAATACCAATCAGAATGGTGTTTACTTTGAATGCTTCCTGGATGAAGTTGCCAAAGCAGCGGGCAAGGATCCACTTGAATTTCGCCGCGCGTTGATGAGTAAACACCCCAAACACCTTGCGGTTCTCAACGCCGCCGCCGATCGCGCAGGCTGGGGAAAGCCGCTACCAAAGGGCGTCCATCGCGGTATCGCACAATTCATGGGTTACGGCAGCTACTCTGCGGCAGTTGCCGAGGTGTCGGTGAGTCCGAAAGGTGCCATCAAGGTGCATCGCATGGTGCTGGCACTTAACTGTGGCCATGCAGTGAACCCGGATCAGATCGCGGCCCAGGTGGAAGGCTCGGTCGCCTACGGTTTGAGCGCCACATACTATGGTGAATGCACGGTCGAGAATGGCCGCATCAAGGAAACGAATTTCGACAAGTACCGCATCCTGAAACTTTCCGAAATGCCCAAAGTTGAAACGGTGATCGTTTCGACCAACGACTTCTGGGGCGGTGTGGGAGAACCAACGATTTGCGTGGTGGCGCCTTCGGTGCTCAATGCAATCTTTGCGGCGACAGGTAAGCCAAATCGTGATCTGCCACTTAAAAATCACGGCTTTACGATTGCATAAGTTTGCCGTCGTTGTGGTGGTGCTGGTACTGGCAAGCTGTGCCGTTCCAGGTGGCGGGATCGCGGCTGGCGATGCCGCCCGCGGTCGGGAGGTTGTCATGGGACGCGACGGCAATTGCCTGCTGTGTCACGCCATTCCCGAAACCGGCGCACGCTTCATGGGTAATCTTGGGCCAACACTGTCTGGCATTGGCGCACGACTGGACGTCGCGCAGTTGCGGCTCCGACTGGTCGACCCACAGCGCGCAAATCCGGACTCGATCATGCCCGCGTACGCCCGTGTCGACGGACTCACGCAGGTCGCGCAGGCATGGCGCGGAAAACCAATCCTGACGGCGCAACAAGTCGACGATTCCGTGGCGTTTCTCGCGACATTACGATGAGCGTCAATCATTTCCGCCGTCGCTTTTCTGGCGGTTTTGCGGGCATGTGCGCGTGGTTCACCACGTTTGGCTCAACCACGCCAGGTGCGGCTGATGCGACCACCAGCCATGACCCGTTGGTGCAACGCGCAGGTGCCATTACCGGTGGCGCAACCATCCGCAACGGACGTGTGCATATCGACACGCCAAGGCTTGCCGACAACGGCCACTCCGTGCCGATCACCGTAAATGTTGACAGCGCAATGACGGCGACGGACTTTGTTCGCCGCATTACGCTCGTTTCTGAAAGCAACCCGCGTCCACTGATCGCGACCTTTCACCTTTCGGCAAAGTCAGGCCGGGCGGAAATCACGACGCGCATCAGGTTGAACAAAACGCAGCAAGTGATGGCCCTGGCAGAGCTTTCAGATGGGTCGTTCTGGTCGAGCCAGGCGGAGGTGATCGTGACCGAGTCCGCTTGCCTGGACGCGGACTGATATGCCGGCACGCGTGAACATACCCAATGGGGTCAAGCGTGGCGCGGTGGTGCCGGTTCGCATCGCCATTTTGCATCCGATGGAAACCGGATACCGGTACGACGTCGATGGCCGCAGTATTCCCAAGAACGTGATACACACCTTGACCTGCCGATACCTGGGTGAAATCATTTTTCGTGCGGACATGGGATCCGGAATGGCCGCCAATCCCAGCGTGCAGTTTTTTTTCATTGCAGACCGCAGCGGCGAGTTACTTTTTGAATGGGGCGACGATACCGGACTGCGTGATCGTGAGCGCGCCACACTTAGCGTTCTGGCATGAGTATCGGCGTCTGCTGTCGCTGGGCACTGGTGATTGCGCAAACAATGGTGGCCATGGGTTTTCTATTCATCGCGCGCGACGCCAGGAGTGACGGCCCGACGCGGCCCGACGTCGCCAAATCGGGAATCACCTTTGCGAGTGCCGACATTCGTGCGCTTCAGGCCGACGATGTGTCCAATCCGGGCATGTTGTGGTTGACGCGTGGCGAAGCGCTCTGGAACGAAATCGCGGGCGCAGAAGCAAAAACCTGCGCGCAGTGCCATGGCGCGGCATCAACCTCGATGAAAGGTGTGGCGAACAGATACCCGCAGATCAGCATGCAAACAAAGTCGCTCATCAACCTCGAAGGCCGCATCAACCTGTGTCGGGGCAAACATCAAGCTGCCTCAACACTCAAGTATGAATCCGCCGAGTTGGTCGCACTCACCGTGTACGTTGCTCACCAGTCGCGAGGACTGCCAGGCCAAATCGTCATCAACGACAATAATCGTGAGCATTTCAATCGCGGCGCGGCACTTTACCAACAACGCATGGGCCAGATGAATCTCGCCTGTACGCACTGTCACGATCTAAACGCGGGCAAAACGTTGCTCGCCGAGAAAATCAGCGAGGGCCATCCCAATGCGTATCCGACCTACCGCCTTGAGTGGCAGGGCGTGGGCTCACTCCACCGGCGCTTCCGTAGCTGCATGACCGGTGTGCGCGCCGAGCCGTTTGCGCCGGGCAGTGACCAATACCTGGCGCTTGAGCTTTACCTCGCGTGGCGCGCCGGCGGACTGGCGATTGAAACGCCTGGCGTGAGGCGCTAAAAATTCTCAACGCAGGTTCGCGATATCCTTAAACTGTCCAATGAGCATTACGTTGCATGCGCGTCATCGCACACCGCGTTTTCCAATTCGGAAAATGCCTCCTGCACATACTCCCCCAGTCGTCGCAAATCGGGCAGCTCGTCGGTGGCGATCAGACCAAAGTAGAGGTCGCCCGCATAACTGAAGAGCGTGATGTTGAGCAGGTTACTGGGCGGCAGTGTGCTGATGGGATGCATCTCCTCGATCCTGGCACCGTTGACGTACAAATGTGCCTTGGGGCCAGGCACGTTGGAGACCAGCGTGTTGCCCATTGGCGGCAGGGTATTGGAGAGCTTCAGCAGCTCTGCAATCTGTGCAACCAGCCCGGTGATAATTGTGTACGATTCGATGGCTTCAGGCGCGACGCTATCGATCATGGTGCGCACGTTGCGCAACGAAAAACCGATGTTGCGCAGACGCACATAGGGGTCGTCCGTCGGCGCAGACAGCTCCACCAGGATGATGCCGATTTTATTACCCGCCGTTTTCTCACCTTCCTTGCGCAGGTTGACCGGCATTTGAATCGTGATCGGTCGCTTGAGTTCTACGTCCTGATCGCTGAGGTACCGGCGCAATGCACCATCGAGGCAGGTCAGCGCAACGTGATTGATCGTCGAGCGGGTACGCTTGCGAATCCGGTCGACGCGTTCCATCGACACGCACGCTGTCGTAAACTGGCGCCCCGATGTCACTTGCCCCGTCAACGGTGTTTTGGCGATGGAGATAAACGGCAACGCGATGGCATTCTTGGTGAGTTTGACGCTTTCGAGAAACAGCATGGCCGCAAGACGACCAATGCCGAACAAGCGTCGGCTGGTACCGCCAACTTCTTTCCACGCCGACTGCATCTTCTCCTGGTTGCGCATTTTGGCTCTGCTGCCATGACCCCCATGTTTAAGCGTCCAGACGGGCGTGAGTGCCAAATCATTGGGCGATTCCGCCATGCTTTCCGCAATCCAGCGTGTCATGGTGACGCCATCGGCATAGGCGTGATGCATTTTTTGATAGAGCGCAAAACGACCATCGCCCAAGCCGTCGATGACGTGTATTTCCCACAGCGGTCGGGTGCGATCAAGCATCGGCGTATGCAAGGCCGAGACAAAATCGTACAACGCTTGCCGATCATTGCGTCCACCACCCTTGCTGAGTTTGTGATAAAAAATATGCTGCGTGAGGTCAACCGCGTCAACGTCCTGCCAGTGAGGCATGGCGCTGGCTGAGAATATGATGACTCGATTGAACGGTGGCTTTACGTCGTCATGCGTCAGGTATTCACGGTACAGGTTACGGGCAAAGCCAACGGTTGATTTGGCCGGTCGCTTGCAAATAAGCAATCCGGCAACATGCTTGGGGCTGGCCTCAGTCTCGGCAATAAAAAATCCAAGGTCAAGTAACGATAGTTTGCTCATGGTGTTCCGTGCATGTCTGGCGGTGGGAGGAATCATTCTGCGCCATTGTGCACGGTCGGGCACCGCAAGGACTTCTGGCTGCCAACGGATTGGCGCGAGTCGCCTGGCACAAGTTCAATGAACACTAGCAATGACGGGCATCAACAGCCGTTATCTGTCTGCATACCGCGCCAATGCTTGAGTTTGGTGTTTTCGGTCGCGCAACTATGCCTTGCGCCGATTACCCTCGAGTCGCGCATCGACCAGCGCCACGATTTCATCGATGACCGTGTTGCGCATGCCTTTTTGCGCGGCGATGGTTTGCACCAGGCGATCAACGCGCTCGATGTTGTGCGCGCCGCCGAACAGTGCGCGGGCCGCTGACGACGGATTGGCGAGCCCCATTGCGGCGCTGGCGTATTTCTCGAATGGCACCAGGTCGGTTTCAGCAGCACCGAGCGAAATACAAAGCGCGGCCACCCATTGATAGACCGCGCGGGATTCATCGATATTACCGTGCACTGCGTCCTTGATGGGCCGCATGGCGTCTTTCTGGATGCAGCGATAGTTGCCGCACATCAACATGCTCCACTTGGCCAACGGCACGAATACCGAATCATGCACCTTCAATTTTACCGGCAGCTCGATCAACGCCGTCGCCACCTTGAAGCGAACAGCATCGATATCTGTCGCCAACTTGCGCAGGATGTTCGTGTGCGCATCGGAGACAAAGCGCGCCGCCTTGAAGTTGGTTGGCAGCCGAACTTGCAGCACGTTGATCTTTTCTTCCGGCGGGCGAAACGCTTGCGGGTCCGGACTGCAAAGGGTCATCAGCGCGGGATCGAAGTTGTCCCAGACGGCAGGATCGGTGAAACAATTTCGACAGGCATCAGCCGACACGCCCGGGATACGCGCCAGATACGGTAGCGGCGGCATATTCATGATCGACATGCACGGCACTCGCGAGCGCGCCACGCGGTCAAGCAGCTCGCGCACACCGGATGAACCGTATTGCGGCTCTTGCATCGCGAGTGCAACCAGATCGAATGCAGCCGGGTCGGCTGCATCAGGACTAACCGCGGAAAGCTTCCCCAATGTAACGCGCGAATCGATTTCAACCAGCCCTTCGCGGCCTTTCACCGGCAAGCGCACGCGTGCACCGTCACGATTGAATATGTCGACTTCGGCAGGCAACCCGACCAGCGTCACATTGTGGCCAGCCAGGAGCAGTTTGGCACCGAGTAACGAGCCGTAAGACGCGCCCATGATAAGTACGTTGTAGCCCATGATGTCTTCTCCTCCGGAAGCGTGAATGACCAGTCGGCGTTTTTTGAGCTTGTCGTACTGGATGCTACGCGTGCCGACTGTGCAAGCGGTTCATGGTAGTAAACCGCGCACCACAGGACAATCAGGATGAACAAGAAAACGACTGATACTCCGCTGCAAAAAAACTATCCGTACCCACCTGCCGCCCGGTCAGTCGAGGGCGGATATTTCACCGGGCGCAGCGCATTTCTCGCCCCGATACGCGTTGCCGCCTCAATTTGTGTGGCTCACCACTCGACATATACGCGGTAAGTCAAGGTAGTCATGCGCCAAGCCTGTTTTGGCGAACATGGCGTGTGTCAAGTCAACAACCTCCAGACCCGCACCGCATTGGCGACTTGTGATGCCGCGTCACCGGAGCGCACCATGAATTCTTTCATGGCGGTTTTCGTGGACGGCAATACGTCGACTGCGCAACCAGTCATCTACGCCATTAAATTTGTACAGCCCCGCAATCTGCGCGTTACCATCAGCGTACTTTGTCCTGGAGACCGTTCATGAACACCTTGCGTATCCCGTCCACGATTTGCCTGTTTGCCACACTGCTGCTCTGCGCCAATACGGCCAGCGCAGCAAGCGACGACCCTGCGAATTTCGTCTTGTGGCGTACCGGGCTCGCGTCATCAGCACAACCGAACGCGGCATATTTGAAACGCGCCAAGGCACTCGGCTACGACATCGTGATCAATCTCGCGCCTCCCGAATACGACGAAGCCGTGCCGAACGAAGGCGCAATCCTCGCGGCACAAGGTGTGGCCTATTTAAATATCCCCGTGCGTTTCAGTAATCCAACTGCGGAGGATTTGCGCTTATTCAGCGATGTAATGAAATCGGTCGAAAAGAAAAATGTGCTGATACATTGCCAGATCAATCTGCGCGGCTCTGCGTTTACCTATCTTTACCGCGTCATCAATGAATCGGCGAATGAGGATCAAACACGTAGCAAACTCACCGGCGTGTGGATGCCGAACCCGACGTGGAAAAAATTTATCGACAGCACGCTGTCAGCAAGCGGCAAGAAGGCGGGCG
>JBKJMK010000245.1:0-10728 GCA_046596005.1 Usitatibacteraceae bacterium
TAACCGATGCAAGGGCAGTTTTGATCGAAAAACCAGCCCCCCGGCGTGACCCCGCCAGCCTGCGCGGTGACCAGCGGGATATCCCCCTCATAGTTTGCCGGTTGACGAGCAAGTAGCAGGAAGGGGTTGCGCATCCTGCCGTCAGCAGGAGGGGAACGCGGGACCACGGAGTGCAACCGATCCAGCACCAGCGCAACGCGCAGCGCGGCCAGACTCTGGCGGAAGGCACTCCGTCGTCCCGCGTTCCCCCCCTGCTGACGGCAAGATACGCAACCCCTTCCTGCTACTTGCGCGTCAACCGGCGAACTATGCGGGGGATATCCCGCTGGTCGCCGCGCAGGCTGGCGGGGTCACGCCGGGGGGCTGGTTTTTCGATCAAAACTGCCCTTGCATCGGTTATCGTCCACGCGACGATCATCGCTTTCTCGCGCCGTCTGATGGAAAGATGATGGTATTTCCCGTATTGCCGCCGGGCGTGCTGGCCGCACGCGAATCGTATGTTTGGCGTGGCGAGATTATTGATTAGTTGGCGAGTGGCATTTATTGAACAACACCGGCTTGCGCGCCCTGCTTGAGAAGTTAATGCCAGCACAATCACACACAAGTGCCCGCTTGGCAAAGATGCCAGGTACCGACAAGAACGGTCGGCCTTGAACTTGTCGCCCGGGTGAGCGAATACCACGGAAATTGTTAAACTTTGTAAAATTGATGTAATGTCACAGAATTGCACGTGACATCGGGGCGAGACACGCTCACACTGTGTTTAAGTTTCGCGCCGTGCCGAAAAGCATTTCACTGATTCTGTTGTCCACGGCACACTATTTTTTAATTGTCATTCAGGAGAAATAAAATGAACAGATCTCAATCAGGCTTCACATTGATCGAATTGATTATCGTCATCGTGATTCTGGGTATTCTCGCCGCGGTAGCAGTGCCGAAATATATCGATTTGAAACAGGATGCCGCGCTTGCAGCTGTGCAAGGCGTTGCAGGCGGGCTCGGTTCGGCCATGGCGATAAACTATGCCGCGCGCAGCGCCAAAAACACCAATGGCAGCGCGGTGGCCAATTGTACCGATGGCGCGACCCTCCTGCAGGGTGGTGTATTGCCAACTACGGGTGGCACTTATGTCATTACCTCCGCCGCCGTGGCTGTCGGGGCGAGTCAAAGCTGCACGCTGACGTACACGCCGACGGGCGGTACCGCAGTGACCGCCACGTTTAGCGCAATCGGTATCGCTTGATCGCCTGACTTAATGGCTCAACGCGAATCGTCCTCGTTCTGGCAACGAGGACGTTTTCGCGGTTTTTCGCTCATTGAACTGGTCACCGTGCTGGTGATCGTGGGCATCCTGGCGGTATTCGCCGCGCCGCGACTGTTCACGGTGCAGAGCATTACGCTACCGGCGGTGGCCGCCCAACTGGTGGCCAACATCCGTTACACGCAAAGCCTGTCGATGAGCCAGGGACAACGCTATCGTATAAATTTTACGGCAACCACCTATCAGATCACCGATATGAGCGGGGCACCCATTGTCCAGCCAGTCACGGCCAGCACCGCGGCAATCTCCGTATCACCCGCGACACTGAGTGGCTACAATCCGCCCTTGACCAATAATTACGTCGCTTTCGACACCAAGGGTGTGCCATATACCAGCGCCACAGCGGCACTCGCTGCGACAGCGACCATCAGCCTCACATCGGGTAGCGATACGAGCAACATTACCGTCGCACCCGAAACAGGACGCGTTAAATGAACCAGCGCTTCTATCACCCGCGCCAGGGTAGCGGTTTCTCGCTAATCGAGGTGGTCGTGTTCATCGTCGTTTTAGGCGTGCTCGTGGCCGGGCTGGTCGTGGCGTTTGGATCGCAATTGCAGAACTCGCCCGTCGCGGGTCGCCTCGATTCGGCAGCTGAACTCGCGCAACAGCGCATGGAATTGATCCTGGCACAACGCCGTGCCATGGGCTTTGCCGCCTTCGCTGACCCCTGCCCGGGTCCGGCGATTTGTACCCCGCCAAGCGGATACACAGTAACGTCGAGCATCGTCGCCGGGTACGGGGCCGATCCGACCAACTACAAGATCGTCACCGTCAGCGTAGCGGGGTCGTCTTCGATCACGGCAACCGCGTTGGTCGCAAACTATTGATGTCCATATCAGCCATATTTTGGGGTCACCGTTCCGCGTCGGGCTTTAGTCTGTTTGAGCTGATCATGGTGATCGTAGTGCTGGGCATTCTTGCCGCAGTCGCGGCACCATTCATGAGTGCAGGCTTCCAGTCTTATTTTATCGGCAAGGATATCGCCGAAACCGACGGGCAGGCGCGCGTGGCGCTGGAGCGCTTGTCGAGAGAGTTGCGAAGCGTGCGTGCGCCAGCGGACTTGACGATGACTTCCGCGAGCGATATTACATTTACCGATATTGACGGCAATTTGACGCGCTACTGCATGGGAGCCATCGGTGGCTGCCCGGGCGCGGCGGGGGAATTGATGCGAAACAGTCAACCGCTGGCTGCCGGGATCAGTGGCCTGACGTTTTCCTACCTAACCAATACCGGCGCAGTGACTGGCTTCGCAGTGAATGTTTTCTACATCACCGTCGGTTTCACGGCCACCCAAAACACTATCAGCAAGTCGTTCCAGGTGACGGTTAGCCCCAGGAATTTCCCATGATCACCGTGGCACGGCAACGTGGATTTCTGATGTTTGTGGTGCTCATCATGATTGTCGTGCTGGCGTTCCTGGCGATCGCGGTTGGATACCAGCTCGCCACCAGCACGCTTTCCAGCAGCAGTCATGTGGGTTCGATGCAGGCTTTATTTCAGGCCGAGAGCGGACTGGAATACGAACAGCGGCGCTGGGCACAGACGCTCGACTTGTACCGTAGCGCCACCGATCCCAACCCCAGCGTCGCCGCCGCGAAAACGCTGAGTAGCGGAACTTTTACCGTCTACAGCAATCTGCCGGCAACGCTGGTGAAGACCGGGCTTTCTGCTGCTGGCACAACGCTCAACGCGTACACTACCGACCGGTTTCCGGTCAGCGGCATCTTGCAAGTCGAAAATGATCTGACAGCCGGTGCCGAGTTCGTGCGCTACAGCGGTGTCAGCGGCACGACCTTCACTGGGTTGACGCGCGCCCAAACTGTCGGTACGGTGACCAGTGCAGTCGGAACACATGTGCGCAGTGATACGGTTTATCCGGTCACGATTTTGCGAACCACATTGGCGGCAAATTGCACGGCATTGACCGCTATTCTGGTTGACGCCAATACAAAATTTCTGAGCGCGGGCACACTGGATATTGAAGGTGAGGAAATCAGCTACACCAGTTCCTCTACGGCGGGTGGCACCACTACCCTCAGCGGCATCACGCGCTGCCTGGATACAATAACGATCATAACGCCGGTCGGCCATGCGATCGGCCAGCCTGTTACGCCAGTGTTGGTTGGTGGTGATTCGGCCGATTATCAAGTGGAAATGATTTCGACTGGCGCACAGGGTACCAACATTCGTTCTGCAAGAAGAATTATTCAACGCTAAATGATGAATATCTCGTCAGTCCGACTTTTCACCCTGTGTCTTCTGACCGTCATCGGCTGCTGGAACGATTTTGCCCATGCAGCGGGGATTCTTACGTCAACGCAATCGCCCTCTGGTGCCTCGGCCATATTTGCCATGGGCAGCGTACAGACTTTGAACTTTACGATGACCAATAACAACACCGGTGCCGATGCCGGCACCAATTACTACGCCGTGCGGTTTACGCTAGGCGCAACCGGTACCGTATATACGTCAAGGCCTGCCGCACCCGCAGGATGGTATGTATCGAGCTATTCGACGACTTCGGTCACCTTCAGGGTTAGCACCGCAAGCAGCGCCATTGCGTTGGGGCAATCGGTCGTTTTTAGCATGTCGATGGCCATGGGTATATCGTCAGCCGATGCGACCGAGTCGTTTGCGTCAATGCAGGGCTATTACACCAATCCGCCAAGAAACAAGAAAAAAACCAATGCGAGCAGCCTTGGTTCATGGACCCGGAAGTCCTTGGCCATTACATCATTCCAGATCACCGATACATTGGGCAATCCCGTTTCGGCTATCACCTCGGGTACCAGTTTTCAACTGCGGATGACGGTTAAAAACAATTCCAGCGTTACACAAAACACGATTGTTTCCAATCCTAACCCTCCTGCCCCGACCAAGATCGGTACTGTCACCCAAGCCGTGACCAGCACTACGGGCAGTCCGCTTAGTCTGGCTGCGGGGGCTTCTGGCACCATTATTTTCACCTACAGCACAGCGACGACCGATAACGGCACAATCTATTTCACCGCGATCGCCCAGAATGGTGGAACCGTCACCTCCATCAGCGCCACGTCCGGCACACTGTCGGTCAGCTCATTCGTGGCGAGCATCACGGTATCGCCAACCTGTCAATATGCGGGCTCGAATATCACAGTGTCGATGTTGGTAAGCAACGGTTCTCTCGTGTATCCGGTTACCGGTGTGGCACCGACACTAACCCCGATAGCCGGTGCGCCAGTAACAATAGTCTCCGGACCGACGCCAGCCTCGGTTGCGAGTATTGGCGTTTCCTCCAGCACGACGTTCACCTGGGTTTATCAACTCAATTCCACCGGCACGACCAATCCATTCACTTTCAGCGGTTCGGCAACCGGCACGCGCAATGGCCTAACGATCACCACGCCCACTTCCATATCGACCCCATCGACAATGCGCGGCAGTTTTGCGGCGATAGTCGACCCGACCTCCACGAATGCCGGCAGCACGAATACCGAACTGATATTCACTGTTACCAACAGTGGCTGTGCCAATATCAACAGCGTGGCCATTCCTGTTCCCGCCGGGTGGTCCTGGGCCAATGATGCATATTCTCTGGTCAATTTGTCCGCTGTCAGCACGATTGAAACCTGGACGGTGAGTGGGACGAACCCGGTGACGTTTACAGCTCCCAACGTGGCGGGACAGATACCGCTAACGTTCAGTGGCAGCTTCAGCCTCGTCTTTTCTGCGACGCCGTCGGCTGCCACCACCAGCGTTTTTACGCTGAGAGTGACCGACGCCGTGGGCGCTTTTGTCGATGTACCGGTCAGCATCACGGTGAACGCATTCAAAACTGGTACCTTGAACAACGCCGCCAACAAAATCTGGCGCGAGGATTTCCGCTGAGTCCCGCGACCATATTAGCGGTGAGCATGAAACTGTCAATGGATTGCGCGTGGCGCGGCGGCAGGTACAATGTGTACAAAATCGCGCTGGTTGGGCCGGTCGTCATGCGCACCGCTACTTTGTGAAGGAGAAAAATTGATAAAGGGGCTGCTGCCAGGCTGGCCGTGGCGAAAAAGCGGCAAGGGAGATACCCTGGCGCTGACACTCGGCGAAAATTCGCTACGATACGTACTCGCGTCCCAATCCAGTGAACACGGTGCGACCCTTGCCGCGTGGGGAACAGAGCTGCGTGGCAACCAAACCCGCGACGCGTTCATGAAGCGCGTCAAGACCCTTCTCCCGACTGCTGAACGCGTGATTGTCGTCCTTGATCAGCGCGACTATCAAATCCTGCAGGTCGAATCGCCCAATGTACCGCCGGAGGAATTACAAAGCGCAGTGCGCTGGCGGGCGATGGAGTTCGTCGACGGCTCCCCGCACGACTACACGCTCGATGTGCTGACCGTGGCTGGAGAATCGGCCCGCGCCGCCAACGTCATTGCAGTCGTTGCCCACAATGACATCGTGCGTGCCCGCATGCTCGATTGCCAGGCTCTGGGCCAGCCGCTTTCCGTAATCGATGTGGCCGAAACTGCGCAACGCAACCTGCTGCAGGCGGTGCTGCTGACGGAGTCAGGGGCGGCGGGCGTGGCGGCTGCACTGGTGGCAGATGGCGGGCGCGCCCTCCTCGTCATCACCGTGCAGGGACAGCTATATTTCTTTCGCCGTTTTGAGTTCGATATCGACATATTGGCAGTCATGGACGAGGTACAGTCGGAGCTCATCGGCACCAACGCCGGTGCAGAAGCAGTGTCGCGCGCATTGACCCAGCTCCATCGCAGCCTGGATTTATGGGATGACATCTATCCGAATCTGCCTTTGGGTACTTTTCGGGTAGACGCCGGTGTCAAGACCGCTGCGATCATCGAGCGGCTGAAACCCGAGACAGGCGTGGAGACAAGGCCGTTGGCGTTGTCGGCAATATTCAAGGTGCCGCCTTCAAAGGCATCACCGCCGTGGCTCGATACCGCGTATCTCCCCTTGTTGGGGGCCATTCTACGACCCGCCCCGGTGCCGCAATGACCGAACTCGTCATACCCTCGTTAAGACAAATCAATCTCTATAATCCGTCACTGATTCCGACGCGAGAGATTTTCTCCGCACGCCTCATTGTGATTTGGGTGGTCGTGGCAGCAGCCGCCATGGCCGCGGTTGCCTGGTGGGCCATCGTCGAAACGCGCCGGGTAAGTCGCGAAGTTTCAAACCAGGCTGCGTATCAGGCGTCAGAAAAAGCCCGTTCCGCACCGACTGCGGCTGGTGGCGAACCGATACCGACACCCCAGCAAATGGCGGCACGCGAACAGACGCTGCGCAATCAGCAGGCGATGCTGGAAGTACGCCGCGCCGCGCGCGATACCCTTAAACGCGGTCTGGCCGATGACAAGGGCGGCCCCAGTGCCCTCATGCGCCTGATTGCAAACACTGTGCCACCGCAGGCATGGTTGACCGAATTTCGCGCCGAGGGCAATCAATTCGAAATCGTCGGAAAAACGCTCGACCCGGTTACGGTCAATGTCTGGCTGGACCGTCTGCGGGCGTCCGGCTATTTGGCCGCCAAACCCGTGCCGACTGTACGTCTGGAGCGGTTCGATCCGCCCGCCCCCACGCCTGCTCGTGGCGTGCCGGTATACACGTTCGGCATCATCGCAGCACTGGCGTCGCCGTTCGCTGAAGACGGAGGGCGGCCATGATGATCCTGTGGCGGCGCCTGACGGCGCGGATCAACGCAATGACCTTGCGTGAACGGTTTTTATTGTTCGCTTCCGTGGTTGCTGTGCTGGGGGCGTTCACAAACATCGTTTTCATATCGCCGCTCCTTGAGCAACAAAAAATCCTGGTCGCGCAGATCGAGAAGAAGTCATCAGATATGGATACCCTGCGGGACGAGGTGAGCCTGGAGATACTTAAGCGGGGCCGTGATCGCGTCGCTGAATTGAACAGTGGTACCCTTAAAGTGCAGGCCGATATCGAAATGGTCGAACGCGAAATTGCTGCCTTGACGGCCGCGGGCAGCGATACCGTCGCGATCTCGGCGATGCTTACACGGATACTCCGGCGTTCCGATAAGATTTCATTAGTACGCGTAGCGCAGGCTGGTTCCGCGTCAGCCACTGCGGTGCCGGTCGGTGGCGCTGGAGCAAGTCGTGGCGGGTTGGATATTACGCTGTCGGGCAACTATCTGGATTTGATGGAGTATCTGGCGGCGTTGGAAAAAGCGTTGCCCCAGGCGCGCTGGGGATCACTCCGGCTGAAAGCGGAGACCACACCCGCGCAGCTGACGGTGCGAATCGTAACAGGCCCAGTGGACTCATGAGGATCGTTTATTGCATTTCAGCACTGATTACACTCGCCACCCTGGGTTGCGCGTGCGGACGTGACGCGCACGCACAATTGCCACGCGATCCGACCCAGCCCCCGGCAGCCTATGCCACACCGGTCGGCAGCGTGCGTATTCCAGGCGACGCGTTCAAGCCTGAACATCTGGTGACGGTGAACGGCGTGCGCTACGTGGTATGGAACAGTCGCCGCTATGCGGTTGGCGAAATGATCGATGGTGCACGCATCGAACGCATCTCTGACAGTGAGGTTTGGCTGCGAGGCGCAGGTGGGTTACGCAAATTACCTTTATTCTCAGGCATCGAAAAACGGCCGCCCAACAGCGGCAAACTTAAAATTACGTCCACGCGAACCAGTCTGGATGGGAAGAATGGGCCCACAAAATGAACCTCACTACACATCTTGAAAAGCTGGTCCGTAGCACCTACCGTTCGCGAGTTATGGTGATGGTGGCTGCGGGGATTGTGGTCGCCGGTTGCGCCAGCCAGTCGCCCAAAACAGATCCCTCCGCCGCGATCCGCGCTGAACTGGAGCGCGCCAACGCGACCAAGCCCGCTGTTGTGGTGCCACCGCAAATCAGCGATGCACTGCAAGCAGTCGAGCCGCCAGTGGCCGCGAGCAGCTCGCCCGCTGAGGCCCGCTTCGACCTCATTGTCAACAACGCAATGGCACGCGAAGTCTTCCTGGCAATGGTCACAGACACCCGCTACAGCATGCTGATGCATCCAGACGTGACTGGAACGCTGTCGGTCACGTTGCGCGGAGTGTCCGTGCGTGAGGCACTAGAAGGGATTCGTGATGTCTACGGCTACGATTTCAAGATAGATGGTCGACGTATCACTGTCTATCCGCCGACGCTGCAAACGCGAATTTTCACGGTTAACTATCTGAACGCGCAACGCGAGGGGAGGAGCGAAATAAGGGTCAACTCGGGTGCAACATCGATAAACAACAGCGGTTCCGGACTCGGACAGCCTGCCGTCCCGCCGGGAACGGGTCAGCCACCTCAGCAGCAGCAGGCGTTCGAAAGTAGTCGGCTGGCCACAACATCGCGCACTGATTTCTGGGGTGAGCTTGGCGGCGCGCTGCGGGGAATCGTCGGCACCGGTGTCGGGCGTAATGTGGTGGTCAGTCCGCAGTCAGGGGTCGTCGCGGTTCGCGCCATGCCCGAGGAGTTGCGCCAGGTTGAGGCGTTTCTGAAGGCCACGCGCATTTCCGTCGAGCGGCAGGTGATGCTGGAGGCAAAAATCGTTGAGGTGCAGTTGCGCGACGGATTTCAAAGTGGTGTTGACTGGACCTTGCTCCGGGGTCGCGGCATAGGCGGCGTGGTGAGCACCAACATAAACCCGCTGTCTCAATCGAATCTTGCATCCATACCACCACTGCAGCGGGCCCCGATACAAGATGCAACCGCCTTTCCGACGCTTGGCAATGGGCTGTTCGGACTGGTGTTTTCGCAGCCCAATTTCTCGGGCGTGCTGAGCTTCCTTGAAACGCAGGGCAATGTACATATCCTGTCGAGCCCGCGCGTGTCCGCGATGAACAACCAAAAGGCGGTGCTGAAGGTCGGTACTGACGAATATTTCGTGACGGGGGTTACCGGAGGAACGATCTCAACCGGCACGGCATCGGCCGGCAATACGACGACATTGCCGACCATTACACTATCATCGTTTTTTTCCGGGATCGCGCTTGATGTGATGCCGCAAATAGATCAGGACGATACCATTACCCTGCACGTCCATCCGTCTGTCAGTTCGGTGTCGGAAGTCGTCAAGGTGGTTGATCTGGGCGGCTCGGTCGGCTCGGTCCGCTTGCCGCTGCCCGCAAACAGCAGCAATGAAACAGATACAGTGGTTCGCGTCACCGATGGCAATATCGTTGCCATCGGTGGCCTGATGCAATTGCAGTCGCGGGGCACACGTTCAGGCCTGCCGGGTTCAACGAATGTTCCGATATTGTCAAACTTGTTAGGCAACCAGGAACAGACCGGCTCCAAGCGAGAAATCGTGGTACTGATCAAGCCGACAATCATCCGTTCGGGTGAAGACTGGCGCGAGCAGGCACGCGAGGCGAAAGACCGTATCGATGAAATGTCCAGCGCACGCCGCGTTATCACCATTGACGGAATGCGAACTGCTCCAGCTGCATCGACAAAGTAAGATGTAATGTATCTGCGCCCTTTCGGCCTGCGTGAACTGCCGTTTTCGCTGACACCCGATACGACATTTTTCTTTGCGCACCATGGCGCACAGGTGGCGCTGAATACCCTTTTAGTCGCGCTGCGCTCCGGCGAAGGCTTCGTCAAGATCGTTGCCGAAGTGGGCTGCGGTAAAACATTGATGTGTCGCAGACTGCTCGCGGCGCTCGCTGCTGAATGTGAGACCGCTTACATACCCAACCCCGCGTTGGATGCGAGCACCATGCTGCATGCCGTATGCGAAGAGCTGGCAATCGAAATTGATGCGGCAGAATCTGCGCATCGTGTCGTCAAAGAACTGAAACGTTGCCTGCTTGGCCACGCGCGCGCTGGGCGACGAGTTGTGCTGATCATCGACGAGGCACAATGCATTCCGGATGAAACCATCGAGGCCTTGCGTCTCATGTCCAACATTGAAACCGAAAAACGCAAGCTCTTGCAAATTGTTCTGTTCGGCCAACCCGAACTTGATGACAAGCTGGCGCAACCGCATCTTCGCCAGTTGCTGCAGCGAATTACCTTTGCCGACCGCATTGAGCCCATGCGCACTGAAGAAGTCGGTACCTATGTTGAATACCGGTTGCGCGTCGCGGGCGCGGCAGATGTGCGAATTTTCAGCGCACTGGCTATCGAGGAATTGTCACGTCGTAGTGGCGGAATACCCCGTCTGGTAAATGTCATCGCGCACAAGGCGCTGATGCTTGCGTTTGGCGAAGGCGAAACCAAGGTCGACTGGCGGCATGTTGCGTTGGCGTCCGATGATACCGCCGCAGTCAAGCCCGGCAACTGGCGGGGGCCATGGCTCAAGCGATTGCTGTCGCTAAGCCGCCGCCGGGTTGGAACATTGTGAGCGTCGTCAATCGCATGTTGCAGGACATTGATCGCCGCCGCACGGCGGGCG
>JBKJMK010000088.1:0-4494 GCA_046596005.1 Usitatibacteraceae bacterium
CGGTCGCCGGTCGAGTAGCTCCAGTTGAGAGCCACCGCAAAATACGCGGTGACAACCAAGGTCAGTATGGCGACAGCGATAATTATGCTTTTGATGTACCTGATTGGCTCGGAATTCACGACGTTGGATTCTCCATGTTCGGGTGTTCACCCAGTCTGCCGCAAGGACACCTTGAAGTAAATTTAATTCTTGTTACTTCATCCCTTGGCCGTCAACGCATACGCCCCCATGCTCATGTACGCGGCGTTTTTATGGCCAGCAAATTCGACTTAAATGCCTAGTATCTTCATCGCCTTGGCTAGTGTGTCGATTGAATCCTGGTGTTTGCCAGCCTTGTGCAGCATTTCACCGTCGGCGCGCAGCTTTTTTACTTCGGCCATCTGCACTTCGCTCAATTTCGGGTTCTTGCCAAGCGCTTCGTCGATCTTTTTCATGTCAGCCGGGCAGTGAAAAGCGAATGCTGAAAAACTGGCAAACAACAATGCGGAAAACAGCGTTGTGCGAATCTTCATTTGAACTCCTGCGATGATTTATCGGGTTGCCTGCGGGCTTACGCTGCTGGCCACTTATGATAAACCTGGAAACGTCACCGCGAGAAAAAATGAAGACGATGCGTCCGGTGCGCAAAAAGGCCACCATAAAAGAGCAGTGAGAAGATCGTGCATGCGCGCGAACCATCGTCTGATTTACAGACCGATGGGTAAATAGCGCTCGCGCTATTTATTTTGCGCCCGGCTTAGGGTCTCGCAAGGTTGCAGCGGGCGTCACCGCGCCATCCTTGCAGATGTAGCAGCATTTCTCACAGGTTCGCTGGCCGCGATCGCCGACTCCCATCTTGTATTTGCTTGTGTGCGTCGCGCGCTGGCCACTCGCACCAACCATCTCACCAGACACACTCTGCACCGTCATCCAGGCACCCCAGCAAATTTGTTCACCTTCCTCACAGGTGATCTTTATCTGTTGCACCGCAGAATCCGGCCTGACCGAGAATGCCTTGGTTTTTGATGGCCACTCCTGGCGAGATTCGGCGCGCGAAAAGAGTTTCAAGTTCAGCGCTCGCTCGGTGTCGTTGGTAAACTGGATGGTCATTTCCGCCGCCGTTGCAGGCAAGCTAAATGCGTTCAAGCACACGAATGTAATTAAGCCAGGCAGCCAGGTTAATCGACTCATTTTTTCTCCGGGATTAATTCGTTGTCGCCCCACAATGATCGAGGGAACAAGACAACCATTCAAAGTATAGGCACGTTTAAGGGCGCGCGCGTCTAAGCCTTTTCCGCCTCGCCGCCTTCATTCAACGCAGCGAGCACTTGATCCGGCTTCATCGCCTGCTTGAGTACGGCCGCTTCGGGATCATGGCGGTTTTCGACGTTCGGCAAATCGCGCCTCAACTCCTCCAGCAGATCAATAAGTTTAGCGGTCTTCTGCTCGGTCAATAGCGTCACCTTCAAGTCAAGATGTTCGCGTTGCTCTGCGAGCTTGCCGAGCCGGTCCTGCTTGATCAACACCGCCGTCGCGACCAGAAACGCACCCAGACTGACAATTCCCTGCAGCCAGATAAACGGCGGCGGATCGAATTCGGCGATACCCTGTCGGCGCAACACAACACTCGTGATTATCCACAGCGCTACAAAAAGCAGAATGAGGCCAATAAAAACCGGCCGCGCAATAAAATCACTGACGCGCTCGAGAGAGCGTTGTGATCGACTGATTTTTTGGTCTTCTCGCGTGTAGAAACTCAGAACAGCCTCGATGTTCTGGCTGATCTGATCAACTTCGGATGTGGATTGCGGAATGCCGTGATCCGGCAACGCCGTCGGCGCGGAAACTGGTTTGGGTTTCATTTGCATATGGTACTTGAACTGGCGCCTATCCCAAGGCAGGCTTTTTCCGAAAACGACGCATCTGGATCATCACCCTCTGTGCAGCGCATTCGAAGATATTTCCTGGCTACTAGACGTTTCCAATAGCGCACTGAATAAATTTCTTCACCGAAGAGAATGGTCAACCCACGCGGGTTAATCCCCTAACGTGGCAGCTTTAACATGGGCGAAAAAGCACGCCGGAATTCTATTCCCGTATTGGCTGTGCATCGCAAAAGCCCTGGGTGTTGCTGCTGGCGGGAAAATTCTTCCGCGATCCACTCACTAGACGGTGGGGGCGATGTTGTAGAGTGCCGCGGAAATTTGCGGCATCTCTTCAAAAGCGGCTAAACACGAGCTTCCAGCCACGCGTTTTGCACCAATTTAAAAAAGACATTTGGTCCAGCGCGCGGTCCATGATGGAAACTCGCGTGCCGCCGTACAGGCGCGGCACACAAGTCCCAATCGTATCGGCTGCGGCTAACGATCAATACACCGGAATGTATTCAATCGCACCGGTATCGCCGTCATAGATCATGTCGTACGGGAACCAGTAAATCTCTTCGTAACCATATTCGTCTATGTATGCGTAGCCGATATAGACCGTACCCAAATTTTCCACTTGCGCCAGTCGCAAGGAGGCTAACTGAAGTCCACCGGCTTCGGCCATTTTTTTGTTGGTCTTGTACTTTGTGACCGCCACGTCACCCTTTTTGTCGTGCTTGACTTTTACGCCTGTGATCTTGCCATCCTTGACGTCCACCGTCGCCGTGTGGGAGCCCTTCTTGTCGAGCATATGCTTCCCATTGGTTTTTACCTTTTCGCCTAGCAATTGCTTGCCGTTTTTATGGTTGGCCTTTCCTTTCCCCTTGCCTTTTCCCTTTTCTTTTTCTTTGTCTGAAGCGGCTGCGCCGCCGACGATGGCGGACATGCCGAGAATGGCGATACCTGCAGTGAAAAGCCGACGTGAATGGTTCATGGTTTAGTCTCCAGGTGAGTGATGCTGCAACGTTAGTTTTCATGCGGACAGCGCAAGTGACACTCGCTGTTACTACACTCGCAATACTACGCAGGCCTCAATTTTCGTCTGTGCGGCACCACACATAACCAGTTGGCCGATACAGCACGCACGGCTGCGGAACACGCAGGCTGCACGCCATGCAGCAGAGCCGGTATCATCTATTTGTAATATGGCCAACGGTGGAGGAAGTATGGAGACAAGAGCCGACGACAAAAAAATGCAGTGGCGTCTGCACGGTGTGCGCGTCATTCCCGGTGGTTCTCTCGATAGCAATACTGCCCAGACGCCAGGCATGTCACGCGCGGCAGCAGTGAATTTTGCCAGAGTAGGTGCGGAGAAAATCTGGGCCGGCACGGTGACGATTCACCCGAACGCCAAAACCGGCGCGCATCATCATGGCCCGGTGGAAAGTGTGATCTATGTCGTAAAAGGCCGTGCACGCATGCGCTGGGGTGACAAGTTGGAATTTGTTGCCGAAGCCGGCCCCGGCGATTTCATCTACGTGCCCCCATATGTGCCGCATCAGGAAATCAACGCCAGCGAAAGTGAGGCGCTGGAATGCGTCTTGCTGCGCAGCGGACAAGACCCGGTGGTCGTGAATCTCGATATCCCCAGCGCAGACAATCCCGAAACCGTGTTCTGGGTGGATAACATTCATCCGCATCCCTGATGCACCGCGGCGCGGTACAGGACCACTAACGCGGAATTGCGAGGGCTTTCAACACGATAATGATCGACCACCTCGAAACGTCACGATCCTGGCGCATCGTCTGGCTGATGTAAGAGCTTGGCCTCGAATGCAAGCTGGAAGTTTTTCCTCGCGAATCCACCGCCGCTGCACCCTCTGCGATGAAAGCGACACACGAGACGGAACAGGGTATGAGAATCTGAATGTGCGCGCCCGCACAGACGCCCTTCCTCGCCCCGCTTACGATTGACGCAGCAACTATCCGCTAATCATTGGTCGTCCAGACTTGAGAAAAATGTCTGGCATCCGGTTCGGCCTCAGCCAAGGAAATCTATCATGAGCAAAAAGACGCCGCCAAATAATGTCGACAAACGCAAACTGAAAAATGGCACTGCCCCGAAAGGTAAATTACCACGGTCCGCCGGTGGCGAGTTGCATCAGATCGCCGGTGGCGCGCACCCCGCACTCACCACCAACCAGGGCGTACCACTCGCCGACAATCAAAACTCGCTCAAGGCAAATGCGCACGGTCCCACGCTTCTGGAGGACTTCATCCTTCGCGAAAAAATCACCCATTTTGATCACGAGCGGATTCCCGAACGGATCGTGCATGCACGGGCAACCGGCGCGCACGGATTTTTTGAACTGACCGCCTCGCTGAAGCAATACACTACCGCCAAAATTCTCACGGAGATAGGCGAGAAGACCCCCGTCTTTACCCGCATCTCGACGGTCGCAGGTGGTGCGGGTTCGGTCGACACGCCGCTCGATGTGCGCGGCTTCGCCGTGAAGTTTTACACCAAGGAAGGAAACTGGGACCTGGTTGGCAACAATGTCCCGGTATTCTTTATCCAGGACGCCATCAAATTCCCCGATTTGATCCATGCCGTAAAGATGGAGCCGGACCGCGGTTTTCCGCAGTCTGC
>JBKJMK010000359.1:0-22138 GCA_046596005.1 Usitatibacteraceae bacterium
GTCGTATCATCTTCGCGGACCTCGATATGCACGCACTGCGTTTCTTTTTCCCCGCGCAACTCCGTCAGCACCGTAAACGGTCGCCCAGGCCGCAGGGGCGCATGAAAGCGCATGGACAGCAATTTTCCCGGCACGATATCCGGTAATTGTTTGCGCAGGGCCTCTGCCACATGCGACAAGATTACGACGCCAGGCACAATGGCATTGCCCGGGAAATGCCCCGGTAGCGCGGGATGGCTCGCTGGCACCACGCGCGGCGCCTCGACCGAACCGGCTGCGGATGCAGTTGCCGCGACGCACCCCCCCAGCCTCAACTGTGAAAAAAGTTCTGCCAGCGCGGCATGAGGCAGCTTTCCGTTCGCATTGCGTGGCAATTTCGCCACCCGCAACAAGGGCCGCGGCACAAACACAGGGTCAACACGTGAGCGTAGTGCGGCACCTACCTGCTCCGGCTGCAACGTCGCCGACACATAGAACGCTGCCAGTCGCCGCGTAGGATGCGCCTCGTCATGCGACACGGCGTCGCCAGCGGCATCGGGTACGAAATAGATCGCATCGTCGACACCGGGAATCTCGCTGATCCACTGATTCAGTGCCGACAGCGAGGCGCGCTTGCCCGCAATCTTGAGCATATCTGCGCAACGCCCCAGCCACAGGAAACGACCGTCTGGATGAAGACGTAATTCATCGCCCAGCAGCACAGGAACATCGATGTGCGTGCCCACGGCATGGATGCGTGTTGTGTCGCCATCGGTCACGGATTTAAGTTGCACGCCGCGCAACGGCGTCCACCATTCATCCCGTGCGGTTCGCCGCGTCGCCAGCGCCCCGGTTTCGGTGGACCCATAAACTTCCATCAATGGAACGTTCCACCGCGCTTCGGCCGCAGCCGCCAGCGCGGGTGGCACGCTCATCGTCGACGCGACAATCCCGGCAAGATTACTGAGCACTACAGCTGCCTGCAGCGGCGGGCGCAAGTGCACCGCCGTGGTCATCCACCAGCACGGGCGCGCGCACTGCGCGAGCGCGATTTCGAGGTCCGCCGGTAGTAGCGGCTTGTCGATGTGCACGGGGATACCCGCATGCCATGGCAGCATGACGGTCGACTCAAGCCCAAACATATGCTGTGGCGGCACGCTGCCTGTCACCGCGTAGCCGGGCAATGGCGACCAGCCGAGCGCCGCAGTTAGATTGGCGGCGCCTCTGTTCAATTGGCCCCAGCTCTTGGCGTGCGCGGTAGGGTGCCCGGTGCTGCCGGAGGTAAATAGTATCGCTGCGGCGAAGTCCGCCGATATTTTCGGGATAGAGCCGGACCACCTATGTCCCGACCACGACGTCTCGAGCAGCGACGCGAGTGCCAGGTACGGCCGCAGATCAAAAGCATGGGCGGCGTCGGATGGACGATCGCTGATGATCGATGTGCCGGGATATTGCTGCGCGAGTTGTTCCCAGTCGCCGCGTCCCTGACCCGACGGGAGCAGAGAGGTCTGGCCACGTACCAACGAGGCGGCGAATCCGAGCATGAATGCCACACGGCTTTCAGATAAATTGATGACAAACGGCGCATCGGGCAACGCATCCGCCAGTTCGCGCACTCTTTCAAAGAAAACGCCTGCACAGACCTCGCCTTCGGACCCCAACAGCACCGCGTCGGTTGGCGCACGATATCCTGCCAGCGGCAGCATCATGAACGCTGTCCCGCATTCCGCTGCTCGATCGACAATGCAGCATCCCGGCTGACCGCGACGATATTGGGAATCAGCACCAGAAGTGAACCGTGTTGATGGTCTCGAAAACGATAATGGCGGTAGGCATATTCGACAAGAAACAGCGCACCCGGCAGGAGATATCCGAACCCGTGCACCCAGCGCGACCATGCATCCAGTTCAAGCAAGAGCGCCAGTACCAGCGCCAAGCCAAACAAGAGCATGAAACACACCACCCAGACCCACGTGAGCATCCTTGAGTAGCGCGTCATGTCGGGCGGCAAATCAGGATGTTCCATGCGCGCAACCCGTGTGATGAGTGGTTCCGACCCGGGACGCAGCGTGCGATGGAAAAACCATGCCATGAACGCGAACGCGGCAAGTGGTGGCGCATAAACGATGAAGTGCATGGAGTCCGAGAAGTAGATGCAAAACCCGACGAGAACCGTGCCGATGATGCCGCCAACTATCCGTCGGCCTGATGCCATGAGCAGCGCACCGACCATGAGGCTGACGATTGCCATTGCCACCACGCGTAAGCCCATGGCAGACGCGGCCATGTAGCCCACCGCGAGCACCAGCCACAGCACGACTAACCCGGGGTGTCGCTTGGCGACAACTTGATTGACGGCTTGTTTCGTTTCAGGCATCGAATCGTCTAACCGGAAAAAATCGTGTCCGCCAGCCGGGTACCGGATGCACCAATCAACCTATCAGCCCGTGCGATGAGATTGGATATGCTGAGCGAGGCTGCGCAGCGACGCGAAAATTTTCGCATTGGCAGGATCGTCGGAACGCAGCTTCACGCCGTACTTCTGCTCCACCGCCATCGACAGCTCCAGCATATCGAGCGAATCCAGTCCCAGCCCCTCGCCAAACAGACGCGCTTCAGGATCGATCTCAGCAGGCGAGACGCCTTCCAGATTCAACGATTCGACGATCAAGTGAGCCAGTTCCTGCTCGATATTGTGCCCACGGTCCATAACAACTTTCAATCTTGAAAAACACGATGGGAAGCCTGCAAATGCGGTGACAACAGGGATGTCAGAACTATTCTGATTGTCACGACAATATCTGACGATGACCCTTTACAACTCTCCCAAGTCAACGTCATCAATAACAGTCGTAGCGGTTCGGCGCGGATTTTTCATTGAAACCAGCGAAGAATTTTATCACGGCGTGCGCGCCATCATGGGTCTTGAATTACCTGTTTACACGTTGGCGGGATTAGTGTGCCGCGGTGTTGACAGCGGACGTAAAAAAGCCGGGAACGGCCCGGCTTTTTTAACCGACTCGAAACAACGTTACTTTTTTGGCGCTTCCATGGCCTTGGTTTCAGCCGGCTTGACATCTGCTGGCGTCAACGGCGCGGATGCCGCCGAGCCGGATGTTACGGCAGGCGCTGCAACCGGGGCGGCGGACGGCGTAACAACAACCGGCGCCGCCGCTGGCACGACAGGCACCGAGACTGGCACTGCCACCTTCTGCTCGATCTTCATCGGCACGACCGCCTTCGGTGCCTGATCCGCACCACCCGCAATCAGCGGCACAATCAGCAGCGCCACGATGTTGATAATCTTGATCAGTGGATTGATCGCAGGACCAGCGGTGTCTTTGTAAGGGTCACCAACGGTATCGCCGGTAATGGCGGCTTTGTGCGCGTCCGAACCTTTGCCGCCGAAATGGCCGTCTTCGATGTATTTTTTGGCGTTGTCCCACGCGCCGCCGCCGGTACACATCGAGATCGCCACAAACAATCCAGTCACGATGGTGCCCATCAACATGCCGCCGAGCGCCTGAATGCCAGCCTCACGACCCATCAGCAGGCCAACGATCACAACGATTGCAATAGGTGCCAGCACCGGCAGCAATGAAGGAATGATCATTTCCTTGATCGCACCACGGGTCAGCATATCGACCGCACGCGAATAATCCGGCTTGGCGGTGCCTTCCATGATGCCTTTAATTTCGCGAAATTGGCGGCGTACTTCTTCGACCACACTGCCGGCGCAACGACCGACTGCTTCCATCGCCATCGCGGCAAACAGATACGGAATCAAACCGCCAACAAACAAGCCGATGATGACGGCCGGGTTTGACAGATCGAAAGTGACATGACGACCAGCTTCTTCAAGCTTATGCGTGTAATCGGCAAACAACACCAGTGCGGCAAGACCGGCCGAGCCGATCGCATAGCCTTTGGTAACGGCTTTAGTGGTGTTTCCGACCGCGTCGAGCGGATCGGTCACATCTCGCACCGACTTTGGCAGGCCGGACATTTCTGCGATTCCGCCCGCGTTATCTGTGATGGGACCGTACGCGTCAAGGGCGACGATGATGCCTGCCATCGACAGCATCGAGGTCGCAGCGATCGCAATACCGTACAGACCAGCCAGCGCGTAGGCGGCATAAATTGCCAGGCAAACCGACAACACCGGCCATGCAGTGGAACGCATCGAAACGCCCAAGCCCGCGATCATGTTGGTCGCGTGACCTTTAGTGGATGCTTCGGCCACGTGCTGCACAGGCTTGAATTCGGTGCCGGTGTAGTACTCGGTGATGTAGACCATCAAGGCAGTCAGCACCAGACCGACCACACAGCAGAGCCACAGATTCATGACGGTGAGTTTCGGGTCCTGCAAATAGATGTCGCCCATCATGTAGCTGGTAATCGGATAGAACGCCAACACTGCCAGTACACCCGAGATAGCCAGGCCGCGATAAAGCGCGTTCATGATCTTGCCGCCTTCACGTGCTTTGACGAATGCAACGCCGACGATGGACGCGATGATGGCGAACGCGCCCAAGACCAGCGGATACACCACCACATTTGCCACTGTCGCCGTACCCGGCAATAGCAGCGCACCCAACACCATTGTCGCGATGATTGTCACAGCATACGTTTCAAACAAGTCAGCCGCCATGCCAGCGCAATCGCCTACGTTGTCGCCCACGTTGTCCGCAATCACGGCGGGGTTACGTGGGTCGTCCTCAGGAATGCCGGCTTCCACTTTGCCGACCAGATCCGCACCGACGTCAGCACCCTTGGTGAAAATACCGCCACCGAGACGCGCGAAAATCGAGATCAGTGATGACCCAAAGGCCAGACCAATCAGCGGCTTGATGATGTCGCTCATCTTCGTGCCGTGTGCTGCCGAACCCTGCAGATAGTAGAAGAACACAACCACGCTCAACAATCCCAGACCAACCACCAGCAAACCGGTGATCGCGCCACCTTTGAAGGCGACATTGAGGGCCGGATTGATGCCGTGACGCGCCGCTTCGGCGGTACGCACGTTGGCACGCACTGAAACGTTCATGCCGATGTAGCCCGCTGCGCCGGAGGCAATCGCACCGAGCGCAAAGCCCATCGCGGTGTCGCCGCCCAAACCGGGAATCAGCCAAATCGCGACAAACAACACCGCGCCGACGATTCCGATTGTCATGTACTGGCGATTCAAATAGGCTTTCGCGCCAGCTTGAATAGCCGCTGCGATTTCGCGCATGCGATCATTGCCGTCCGGTTGCGAAAGAATCCATTTGGTTTGCCATGCGCCGTAAGCAAGCGCCAACAACGCGCAAACCAAGGCAAAGAGAAGACCTGCTGAAACGGTAGCCATTTACCCACTCCCTGAGAGATTGAAACCGGACCTGCTATTTTATGAAAAACATTAATGCTGTGAAAAAACGCACAATTTTAACAGAGGAAGGCCACGCTGGCGACCGGAAATTGACTTTGACGCCCGGCCTGAAGTGGCGTGGCGATGGCGGCGGCGTGCGTTGATTAAATTGGAACTTCTAAAATAGAAGGCTCTAGCACTGGCGCGGTTTACAGACACAAAGCGTCTGTAAAACCGCGCCAGTGCTAGTGTTTTCTTAAAAAATATCGCGGGCAAGCGCAACTCCGCAATTGCGGTTCACTTCTACAGCAAAAACGGCACCAGCTTTTTCTTCACCGATACATTTTTAAGCGTCACATAGCGCGGCAGTCCCCGTTCATACGGTGGATACGCTTCGCCTTCGATCAACGGCTGCAAATAATTGCGGCATTTTTGCGTGATCTGAAAGCCGTCTGCCGAGATAAAATCGCGCGGCATTTTCTTTTCCTGGTTCGCTACGTCAGCGAGTGGCACCGGAATGATTTCCCACTGGTACGGCTTAGTCCTTATCCGCCGGATAGCGGGCATTACGCCGTTCATGCCGCGGACGGCGTATTCCACTGCCGCCTTGCCGACAGCATAGCTTTGCAGCACGTCGGTATTCGAAGCGACGTGGCGCGCGGCGCGTTGCAGGTAATCGGCTACTGCCCAGTGGTTTTTCAATTTCAGTTCGCGTTTGACCAACTCCGCAATGAATGGCGCGACCCCGCCGAGCTGCGCGTGACCGAAGGCGTCGACCAGCCCGGACTCCGAGACAAATTTTCCGTTGGTGTTGCGAATGCCCTCCGATACCCCGACGGCACAGAAGCCGTATTTCTTCACGCACGCATCAACCCGCGCTAGAAAGTTTTGCGGCTCGAACGCGATTTCCGGAAACAATAAAATTTGTGGGGCATCTCCCGCACGCTCTGCGGCGAGACCACATGCTGCGGTTATCCAGCCTGCGTGACGGCCCATGACTTCCAGCACAAAAACCTTGGTAGAGGTTCTGGCCATCGAGACCACGTCCAGCCCCGCCTCGCGCATGCTCACCGCCACATACTTGGCAACCGAGCCGAAGCCGGGCGAACAGTCGGTGATCGGCAGATCGTTGTCCACCGTTTTTGGCACATGCACAGCGATGAGCGGGTAACCCATCGAATCACTTAGTTGCGAAATTTTCAGGCAGGTATCAGCTGAATCACCACCGCCGTTATAGAAAAAATAGCCGATGTCGTGTGCCTTGAATACCTCGATCAGCCGCTCGTATTCACGGCGATTGGTTGCAGGGCTTTTAAGTTTGTAGCGGCACGAGCCAAATGCGCCTGCGGGTGTGTGACCCAGCGCTTTGATATTGGCCACTGGTTCCTTGCTGGTGTCGATGAGGTCTTCGGTGAGCGCACCGATAATGCCGTTTCGGCCAGCGTAAACCTTGCCGATTTTCTTCGGGTATTTGCGCGCGGTTTCGATCACGCCTTGTGCGGAGACGTTGATGACGGCTGTGACACCACCGGACTGGGCGTAGAAGGCGTTGCGGGGCAGTGCAGATCGACTCATGGTGGCTTTGCTCCGTACTAGGCCGCAAGGGCTGCAAAAATTCTGTCGCGGATTTCTTCAACCTTGCCGACACCCGCAATGCGCACATAGCGTGGCGCGCCCGGTCCGCGTGACGCAGCCCAGTCGCCGTAGTAGTTGATCAAGGGCTTGGTTTGTTCGTGGTACACGGCAAGGCGATGCTTGACCGTCTCCTCCTTATCATCATCACGCTGAATCAAATCTTCGCCCGTGACGTCGTCCTTGCCCGCCACTTTCGGTGGATTGAATTTAACGTGATAGGTACGACCGGAACCCGGGTGGGTTCGACGCCCTGACATGCGCTCGACGATTTCAATGTCTTCAACGGCAATTTCAACAACGACATCAATCTCCACACCGGCCGTTTTCATCGCGTCTGCCTGCGGAATGGTGCGGGGGAAGCCATCGAAAAGAAATCCTTTCGCGCAATCGCTTTCTTTAATGCGCTCCTTGACGAGGCCGATAATGATTTCGTCTGACACCAGCGCACCCGAGTCCATGACTTTTTTCGCAGCAAGGCCCATTGGCGAGCCCGCTTTCACCGCCGCGCGCAACATATCGCCTGTCGAGATTTGCGGGATGCCAAACTTCTCTTTGATAAAGGTAGCTTGCGTGCCCTTGCCGGCGCCCGGACCTCCTAACAGAATCAGCCGCATGTTTTCCCCTCGTTGTTGTTATTTTGAAACTTTTCCGGTTGCCCTATTTTAGCGGGATTTATCAAACATGCCCCGCACCCGCGCCAAATCCTCAGCAGTATCCACGCCGGGTGCCAGCGTTCCGTCCCACACATGTACCGCAATGGAAAAGCCATGAAACATCGCACGCAATTGCTCCAATGATTCAAACTGTTCCGTCGGCGCGGGCACCAGCGAGGTGTAGCGCTTAAGAAACGCGGCACGATATGCGTAAATACCGATGTGGCGCAGCGCTGGAAAATTATTCGGCAGCGCTGATTTCGACGTTGCGAATGCATCGCGCGCGTAGGGGATCGGCGCACGGCTGAAATAGTGGGCGTAACCCTCGGCATCGCAGACCACTTTCACCACATTCGGGCTGAAAAAATCGCTGGCGTCGGTGATGATGTGCGCTGCAGTGGCGATTGCCGCATTGGGCCTGCTGTCCAATGTCTGCGCAATTTTTGCGATCAATGCTGAATCAATCAGTGGCTCGTCACCCTGCACATTTACAACGATTGCATCATCTGCAAGTTCGAGCAATTCAACAATTTCAGCAATGCGATCGGTACCCTGCGCGTGATCCGCGCGCGTCATCAACGCAAAATGCCCATACCGCTCGGCAGCAGTAATGACATCTACATGATCGGTGGCAATCACGACACGCTGCGCACCGGATTTTTTCGCTTGATCCGCGACCCGGACCACCATTGGCTTGCCGGCGATATCAGCCAGTGGCTTTCCGGGCAGGCGCGTGGAGGCGTAGCGTGCGGGGATAACAACGATGAAGTCCATCGTTAGCGAATTTCTTCACCTTTCAGCTCACGCGCTTCATCAGCCAGCATCACTGGAATACCATCGCGAATCGGGTAGGCCAAACGCGCCGAGTAGGAAATAAGCTCAGTTTTGTCTGCGGACATTGTCAGCGGCCCCTTGGTCACCGGGCACACGAGAATTTCAATTAATTTCGGATCGAGTGACATGTCTAGCCTTCTTGTGAATGAGTTTCTTCAATACAAAATCGGTAAGGTCATTCGGCAGCATCGCATCGACGCGCATAAACCACATCCGATTATCGGCGAATGAGTCGCATTTTACCGCGTCCTTTTCGGTCATCAGAATAATCCCGGCTTCATTTCCAGGTAGATCGCTCATCTGATAGTGATGGTGATCGGGAAACGCCCTGGTTGCGGTCAGTTCCAGGCCGAGCGTCACAAGATGAGAGAAAAATCGCTGCGGATGGCCGGTGCCCGCCAACGCATGGATGCGCTGCCCCCGAAATGCGCCAAGTACATCTTTGCGTTCAACACGTTGCTGCGTTTTCAGGTTAATGAATAATTCGTTTGCGAGCGTCATGTCGAAACTGGGTGTCGCGGCAGGAAAACACTCCACAACGGTGTTGCCCCCATTACCAGCGTTACGATTTACGACGATTGCATCGACCACGTTCAGTCGTGATGCAGGCTCGCGCAACGGCCCCGCAGGCAGAAGGCGGCCATTGCCAAGGCCACGCGTGCCGTCGATGACGCAAATTTCGATATCACGCTGCAGCGTGTAATGTTGCAAGCCGTCATCGCTGATGATGACATCGACTTCGCCGTGATTGCGCAGCAGTGCTCGCGCTGCTTCAACGCGATTGGCTCCGGCGTAAACGGGAACGCCTGACCGGCGCGCAAGCATGGTTGCTTCATCACTGCGCACGGTGCCGTCAGGATTCGCGGGCAAAACGTGCATCACTTTGATCGTTTCGTCGTTCGAATGCTGGTGATATCCGCGGGTAACGATACCGCAATGTTTTCCGTGTTTCGTCAGTGCTTCCACCAACGCCAGAACCAGCGGTGTTTTGCCGGTACCGCCGACACTGATGTTGCCAACAATAATAACGGGCATACCGACAGAATGGGATTTCAACCAGCCTGATGAGTATGCGCCACGGCGAATTTTCGTCAGCGCCAGAAACAGCCACGAAATGGGCCGCAGAATAAATTGCCAGGGGCTGCTACGTTGCCACTCGCTGGTAAGCCACGCTTCCATGTTGCTGAATGGGGATACTGAGAGCGAACTGGTTAACCGTTATTTGCCGGCAGCTTTTGCCTGCGTCGTAAACGAGATCTTGGTGAACCCCACCAAGCGCGCGGCTTCCATGATATTCACCACAGCCTGATGCGTAGCGCCTGCGTCCGCGCCAATGGCGACGACGGGATCCTTCATGTTTCCGGCTAACGCGGCATCACGCAGCACACCCGAAAATGCTTCCACGCCGTTGAAGGCAACCGGTGCATTATTGACGATATATTTACCGCTGCTATCAACGCCGATGTTGATCACCTGCGGGCGATCCGGCGCTCTTTCAGCGCTGGCTTCCGGTAAATTGATTTGCAGTTCGGCGTATTTTGAGTAAGTGGTCGTTACCATCAGGAAGATGAGAATGACCAGCAACACATCGATCAGCGGAATGAAATTGATCTCAGGCTCTTCGCGTTTTCTGCCCTTCCTGAAATTCACGCGCGATCACCATGAAGGGTCTCGACCAGACGAATACCCTGCTGCTCCATGTCGATTACCATTACATCGACCTTGCTGCGAAAATGCCGGTAAAAAATAAGTGCCGGAATAGCCACGGCGATACCGCCAGCGGTGTTGTAGAGGGCCACCGAAATACCGTGCGCAAGTTGAGCCGGGTTTGCGCCCTGACTGCCGGATGCACCGAAAATATCGATCATGCCAATAACGGTACCGAACAAGCCCAGCAACGGCGACACCGTGGCAATAGTGCCCAGGCCATTCAGGAAGCGCTCCATCTCGACCATGACGGCACGACCGGCTTCTTCCATTGACTCCTTCATGATTTCGCGCGAGCTTTTCACGTTGGCGATACCGGCCGCGAAGACGCGCCCTAGCAGTGAATTGTCATTCAGCTTGGTGACGAGCTCCGGGGTGGCACCGGCTGCACGATACGCCTGCACGGTGTCCTGAAACAGGGATGCCGGTAACACCGCGTTGCGCCGCAACGTCCAGAAACGCTCGCCAATGATCGCGAGGCAAATAACAGAACACAAAACGATGAACCAGATTGGCCAACCTGCGGCCTGAATGATGGATAGCAAACGAAACTCCCTGATTTACGTTGATGGTGAGTTTTCACCAAATGCGTTGCGTGTTTGACTCAAGCCCGCATGGCTTTCACTTTAGCTTAAGGCATGCGGATTTCACAAGCGACCGTCGAAGTCTACACCACGCAAAACACACGCGCATGGAACCCGCATTTTCGGGCAGTGACAGGAATTCTGATGCGATTATTCACGCATCCACCTGCCGGCACCGACGACTTTTTTTATAGCACACGCAGCGGTCCGCTGACGCGATGCTGAATTTGTAGATCGGCCTGCTGCATAGTATTGACGCGGTGTTTGCGCAAAAGTCCACGCCAGTCAAAGGCTTCAGCCTCATTTCAACAATTCATCCACAAAGCTTGTGGATAACTCTGTGGGCTCGCCGCGATGAATGACGCTAAGTCATGAAACCGTAACGCTTTTTTCTCTTGCGCTTAAAAATTGCACATTAATAACCGGCTTTGTTTTCAATTACTTAGATCCGCGTTGCCCGTGTAGCCTCGGTTTTGCGGCGGCTTAATATGGTGATTGCTTTGCAGCACTAAAAGTGCAATACGGCTCGCAGTGTTAGCATCCCGCCATGCCCGTTGACTTCCCAGACCAAGCGCCACTCGATTTCAATGTTGACCGTCATTCCTCGGAACTGCCTACGTCCCGACGCGCAGACACATTGCCCATTACTGTCACTGAACTCAATCGCCGTGCCAGAAATCTTATCGAGGCTAAATTTGAATTACTTTGGGTTTCTGGCGAACTCTCCAACGTCATGCGGGCTGCAAGCGGCCATTGGTATTTTGTATTGAAGGACGATGCGGCACAGGTACGCTGCGTCATGTTTCGCAACCGCGCCGCGGCAATCGCCTTTAAACCGGAAAACGGCATGCAGGTGGATGTACGCGCACTGCCCTCGTTGTACGAGGCTCGGGGCGAGTTCCAACTCGGCGTCGAGGCGATGCGCCGCGCCGGACTTGGCGCACTTTACGAGGCCTATGAGCGACTGAAAGCCAAACTCAGCGATGAAGGATTGTTCGATGAGATGCGCAAACGACCGTTGCCGGTTTTCCCGCGTACGGTAGGTATCGTCACGTCGCTGCAAGCCGCCGCACTGCGCGACGTGCTCATCACACTCAAGCGCCGCGCGCCGATGATCTCAATTATTGTGTATCCGTCCGCAGTGCAAGGCACCAGCGCCGCGCAGGAAATTGCGGCGGCCATCGACGCCGCACGTACACGTTGCGAAGTGGACGCCCTCATTATCTGCAGAGGTGGCGGCAGCATCGAAGACTTGTGGTCTTTCAACGCCGAAAACGTCGCGCGGGCCATCGCGCGCTTTCAGGATGAAACCGGCATTGCCGTGGTGTCTGGCGTGGGCCACGAAACCGATTTCACGATTTGCGATTTTGTCGCGGACAAGCGCGCTCCCACACCGACGGCCGCAGCGGAAATGGTTTCTCCTGATGCCAGGCAATTACACACTGATCTGCTCTCCGCACTTTCAATTCTTGCGCGATCGTTACGCCGCACACTTGACACCGCCTATCAACGGATGGACCGCGCGCAACGCAACTTGATCTCACCGCAGGATCGGCTGGTTCGCGAACGTGACCGCCTGACGCGGATCGCGACAGCGCTGCGTCACGCAGCTATTGCGGGTATCGATCACGCAACATTTACAACCGCCTTGCTCAGTCAGCGACTGTCAGGGCAACGCCCGGATTTGATGGCGCGTCAGTCAGCACTGCGGCAACGCCGGGCGAGCCTCTCACAATCTGTCCAACGCGCACTTCACGCCCGCACTGCTAGCCTTCAGGGGTTTGCGCTGGCTCTGCAACTGTTGGCACCTGAACGCGTACTGGAACGTGGTTACAGTATTGTTGAGCATGACGGCGCGATACTTCGTGACAGTGCCAGGGTGCAGACTGGCGACCCGATCACGGTTCGACTGGCGCGTGGCGTTATTTCTGCAGAGGTCAAATCAACGATTAAAGTCGTGCCGCTTGCCAGCGGCGAAAGGTAAGCGTAGATTTCTCTGTCCGATCAACAAACATATAGAGAACACAATGGCAAAGAAAGCAAAAGACGATAGCTCCCTGTACAAAGTCATCGAACTTGTCGGTACCAGCACCGTTTCCTGGGCCGAGGCGGCAAAGAACGCGGTCAAGTCGGCATCCAAAACATTGCGCGATGTGCGTGTCGCGGAAGTGACCAAGCTTGATGTCAAGGTCGGCAAGGATGGCGCAATGACGTTTCGCGCGAAGATGAAGCTCTCGTTCAAATATCAAGGTTAATCGTGACGCCCTCGTTGCGGTCCATTTGAAAAATGGGCTGCAATGAAGCTGAATATCACCCAACCCGGAGAAACTCCGCAACCCGCAGGCCAACAACTTCCCGCAGATCGGCCCGCAGGCAATTGATCGACTCAACATCGGGCATCGATCTCAGCCAGGTAAGTTGCCGCTTGGCCAGTTGACGGGTCGCGACGATGCTTTTTTCACGCAATCTATGCTGGTCGCCTTCCAGCATTGTTCCGGCGAGAAACTCCCAGGTCTGCCGATAACCCACGCAGCGCATCGACGGCATTTCCGCATTCAGGCGGTAGCGCTTTCGCAGAGATCGTAATTCATCGATCAGCCCCGCTACCAGCATCGCGTCGAAGCGCGCCTCAATACGTTCGTGCAACACACCGCGCTGTTCAGCGACCAGGCCAATTTTGAGTGCTGCGCAGGGGAAATCGCTGGCCGCCGTAGCGCGCGTTTGCAGTGCCGAGAGCGGTAATCCTGTCAACTGAAAAACTTCCAGCGCACGTTGGATACGTTGCGCGTCATTCGGCTTCAGGCGTGCCGCAGTTTGCGGATCGATGCATTTTAGTTCTGCGTGCAATATCGGCCAACCCAGCTGGTTTGCCCGGTCTGCGATTGAGGCGCGAACGTCAGCGTCAGCCTCGGGCAAACTGGAAAGCCCCTCCAGCAGTGCTTTGACGTACAACATGCTGCCGCCGACGAGCAGCGGCGTTTTCCCGCGCGCCACTATTTGCGAGATCGCCTGCATTGCGTCCGTGCGAAACCGCGCCGCCGAATAGGTGTCTGTCGGATCGATCAAATTAATCAGATGATGTGGATATCTCCGCAACGTTTCCGCATCCGGCTTTGCGGTACCGATGTTCATGTCGCGGTACACCAGCGCTGAGTCGACGCTGATAATTTCTACCGGGAACCGATCCACCAGATGCATCGCCAGGGCAGTTTTGCCTGATGCCGTCGGGCCGAGGAGAAAAATTGCTTTCGGCCGTTTCGTCGAGGATTGCGGCATGAATCAGCGCCCCCGCATAAACAACTTATCGAGATCTCCAATGGCGAACTGATACCAGGTCGGCCTGCCATGATTGCACTGGCCAGCCCGTTCGGTTTCTTCCATTTGCCGCAGCAGCGCATTCATTTCCGGGACCGTCAGCATGCGATTGGCACGCACTGCGCCGTGGCAGGCCATGGTACCGAGAATTTCGTCGCGTTGTTCGGTGAGCGCGCGAGACGCACCGTGTTCGGCGAGATCAGCAAGTAATTCGCGCAGCATCGCGGGTGCATCGAGGTTGGGCAACATCGCTGGTACAGCTCGAATGGCAATTTCGCGCGCCGACAGTGGGGCAAGATCAAAGCCGAGACGCGCGAAGAAAGCGTGATTTTCAACTACAAGTTCGATTTCGCGACCGCCCAAGGCGACCGAAATAGGCGTCAGAAGTGGCTGGGATGCCAACTGATTCAAGTCGAGCGCCACTTTCAGTTTTTCGTAAACAATCCGTTCGTGCGCAGCGTGCATATCGACCAGCACCAAGCCATTTACGTTCTGTGCCAGAACGTAAATGCCATGCAATTGCGCGAGCGCAAAACCTAGCGGCGGGACATCAGAAAAATAATGAGCCTCCTTATTTGGCGCGGTACTCTGGGCATTTTCGGCCTGTGGGCGAAGCAGGCCGGGGACTTCGCCCACTTTATGCTCTGCAGGCACGCCCCGAAGTGCCTCATAGAAAGCATGCGGCTCCCGCGCTGCCATATCGCCAAAAGAACCTTGCCTGGCCGCTCGAAAAGCTGGCCCTTGCGCACGATTCGTTCCTGCGTCTGCATTGATCGGACGGCGTTCAATGTCACTGATCCACGCCATCGGATTGGCGGTGGGTGCCGCATCGCCAGATGCAGGCCGCGCAAGTGCTTTTTGCAAGGCATGGAAAACAAACTGGTGAACGCCGCGTGAGTCGCGAAAGCGTACTTCTGATTTCGCTGGATGCACATTCACATCGACCATTGAGGGATCGATGGCCAAAAACAACACGTAGGCAGGGTGCCGGTGACCATGCAAAATATCCGCAAAGGCACTGCGGACCGCATGGGTGAGCAATTTGTCACGCACAAAACGACCGTTGACAAATAAATATTGCTGGTCGCGGCCGGCGCGGGAATAGCGCGGCAGCGCTACGCTGCCGGTTAGACTAAATACGGGATGCAGTTCGTCAATGGCTAAACTTGCCTCGCGATATGGTTCACCGAGAATGGCAGCGATGCGCGTGGCCGAATCGCTCATTTGGTGCTGCCAGATAGCGCGCCCGTTATGGACTAACGACATCGCCACGTGTGGCACAGCCATCGCGATTCTGAGTGCGGCGTCTTCACAATGCCCAAACTCGGTCGACTCGGTTTTCAAAAATTTTCGGCGCGCCGGTGTGTTGAAAAATAAATCCTCCGCCGTCACCACAGTCCCCGCATCAAGCGCAGCGGGTTCCACCGCTGAAAGTGCTCCGCCAAGAACTTCAATCCGGTTCGCATGTGTCGCCTGTTGCTGACGGGAAGTAACGATTAGCCGGGAAATCGCTGCAAGACTGGCTAACGCTTCTCCGCGAAAGCCCAAACTCGAGACCCGCTCAAGATCATCAAGTGAAGCGATCTTGCTGGTGGCGTGACGCGCTATTGCCAACGGCAAATCCCGGGCTGACATGCCGAAACCGTCATCGGCTACCTTGAGACGCTTGATGCCACCCTGGGTCAGTTCGATGTCGATGCGCGTGGCACCTGCATCCAGACTGTTCTCGAGAAGCTCCTTCAGCGCCGCGGCCGGACGCTCCACCACCTCGCCTGCGGCGATTTGGTTGATCAGCAGGTCGGGGAGTACCCTGATTGGGAGATGGTCGGACAAAGTGCGGTCGGATATCGAAGAAGTCTGCAGTAAAAACACTGAATCGCCTTGTCAATGCCCATTCTACCGTGCCACATCGTGAACGAGGATTGGCCAGAACAATGCTTTACAACCGCTCGGTTGCCCCACGGCGGCAAACGGCGAAAAGTCGGGGAATTACTTGACGCAGACCCCTACTAAGGTTAATGTTATTTAATAAAAAACAAATGGTTAGAGAACATTCAGAGAAAAATTCTCATAAAGAGCATTAAGCTTGCAGCGGTGATGCAGCGTCGCATCATGATAAAAATGGAAAATGCATACGTGACACCAGTCGATCAACCCGCGGCAGAACAGGACCAGTCCAAGGACTTTTCACTCGCAGCGCCGGTTGCTTCCGGGGACCGAGCGTTCGTCGCCAAACACATATATTCTGAACAAGTTCGGCTGCTGTATCGCTTTTCGCTCGCTGGCTACCTGGCTGAGCTGGTCGTCACTTTCCTGCTGGGCGCGTTGCTATGGAGCGAGCTTGGCCAGCGCACCGAATTGTTTGCCTGGTTCTTCGCCGCGTTCGTCCTGATGATTGCGCGCTACGGCCTCTACAAATTCTTTATTCGCGCCAATCCACTACAGGCCGCGTTAGTGAAATGGGAGACCGCCTTTCTTGTCGGTAGCCTTTTTCTAGCCGTGCTATGGGGCTTGATGGGCTCCGTGTTGTTGCCCAAATCTGGCGCTACCCAGTTGCCTGTCATGATGCTGGTCGCACTACTTACCACCGGCGCGATGACCTATTACGCCCCCCACCGAACGCTGTATTTCTATTACGCGCTCCTTTCACTGCTGCCCATGGGGGTAATGACCTTTGGCTTCGGCGACCGCGCCGGGTCTCTGCTCGCTGCCGCCATCATCGTGCTGGCCGGGGGGGTTGTCGCCGTCCACAGCAAGTTGCACAAGGCACTGCTTGAATCACTTACCGCCCGCTTCGATAACCTGTTGATCGCGATGCGGCTCAAGGAAGAAAAAATTCGCGTTGAGCGAGCCACTGCCGCGCTTGGTGAGGAGATGAGTGAGCGCCGCAAGGCCGAGCGTGCCGAATTGCTGGCGCTGCAACGCCTGCGGCTGCACCTGGAGCGCACGCCACTGGGTGTCATTGAGTGGGATATGGATTTCCGTATTTCGACGTGGAATCCCTCCGCCGAGGCCATCTTTGGCTATGCGGCCGGTGAAGTAATCGGTGAATCAGGCTACATGCTTGCCGAAGGGACCCAGGACAGCGAGCGTCTGGCGTCAATGTGGCTGGAACTCACCCAGACGCACGCGCAGGTCTCCACGCGCGCGACCCTGGCCAACAAAGTTAAACGCGGCGAGATCATCCACACCGAGTGGTACAACACGCCATTGGTCGATAACGAAGGCAAGATGATCGGCGTCGCATCGCTCGTTCAGGACATTACCGAACGCCTCAATACCGAGCGCACCATCCACTACATGGCGCATCACGACACGCTCACGGGCTTACCTAACCGGCGCTTGATGCAGGACCGCTTGAACCAGGCCATTCTGCAGGCGCGGCGGCAACAAAAGCATGTTGCTTTGCTATTCATCGACCTTGATCGCTTCAAGCTCGTCAATGACACCCTGGGACACGAAACAGGTGACTACGTGCTGCGTGACGTCGCAAAAAGGCTGAATAAAGCAGTCCGGGAGGGCGACACCGTTTCGCGCGAAGGTGGCGACGAATTCATCATCATCCTGCCGGATCTGGACAAGCCTGAATTTGCGCAGGGTGTCGCCAATAAAATTCTCAATGAGTTGGCCAAGCCAATAGAAGTTTCCGGCCACGAATTGACCGTGACGGCTTCCATCGGCATCTCGCACTATCCGAACGATGCGACTGATGTGCAGCAATTGCTGAAACACGCTGATTCGGCGATGTACCAGGCTAAGGACGCGGGACGCAACACGGCGCGGTTTTTTACCAGCGACCTCAATTTTTTGTTGTCGAAACGTCTTGAAGTCGAATCACGTTTGCGGCGCGGTATCGAGCGCAACGAATTTTTCCTGCGCTACCAGCCGCAAGTGGATGTATTGAGCGGCCGCATCACGGGCGTCGAAGCGCTGATACGCTGGAACGATCCGCAGAACGGCGAGATTTTTCCGAAAGACTTCATTTCCATCGCCGAAGAACTTGGCCTGATCGTTCCACTGGGCGAATGGGTATTCCGCACCGCCTGCCAGCAAATCAAAGCCTGGGATCACGAAGGCTATCGCGACATCGTCGTCTCGGTGAATCTCTCGCCACGCCAATTTGTCTCGCGCAAGCTCCTGCCGTCGATGAAACTAACCTTGCTGGAAACGGGCATTGATCCGTCGCGTCTTGATTTGGAGATCACTGAATCCATGGCCATGCGCAATCTTGAACAATCCATCGAGATCCTGGCCGAGCTTCGCCGCATGGGTACGTCGGTTTCCATCGATGATTTTGGCGTCGGCTATTCGTCGCTCGGACAATTGCGCCGCCTTCCCGCACAAACCCTCAAAATCGACGAAAGTTTCATTTCACTGATACCAGATGACGCAAACAGCTGCTCAATTACCGAGGCCATCATCGCGATGGCAAAGCGCCTTCAATTGCGTACGGTAGCTGAAGGTGTGGAAACGCAAGCTCAGCTTGATTTTTTACGCGCCAACGGCTGCGACACCTATCAGGGGTTCTTGTTCGCCAAGCCGCTGACGGCCATTGATGTGACCGCTATGTTCAAGTCGCAGAGAGTGGCAGCCTGAAAACGGCAAGGCGCGGGCTACGCACGTGCGATCGCCGGATTTTTCGCAAAATAGCGCCTGATGCCGTCGGCAATCGCAGACGCCATCTTGTTCTGGTAGGCGGCATCGCGTAGTTTTTTTTCTTCGTCCGGATTGGAGATGAATGCCGTCTCAACCAGAATCGATGGAATATCTGGTGCCTTTAGCACAGCGAAGCCAGCCTGTTCAACGCTTGCCTTGTGAAGGCGATTAACCCCGCCCAGCTCTGCGAGTACCAGCTTGCCGAGTTTCAAACTATCGTTAATCTGCGCAGTCTGCGAAAGATCGAGGAGTGTGCGCGCAAGAAATCCATCCTTAAGACTCAAGTTCACGCCGCCGATCAGGTCGGCTTCGTTTTCGCGATTTGCCATCCATTTCGCCGCCGTTGATGTAGCGCCACGTTCTGACAACGCAAAGACCGAGGATCCATTCGCGTTTGGATGGATGAACGCGTCGGCATGGAGGCTGACAAACAGATCGGCGCGCAGGCGTCGTGCGCGTTGCACCCGTTGCTCCAGTGGCACAAAAAAATCTGCGTCGCGGGTCAGCGCAATGCGAAAACCGGTGTCGTCGTGAAGTTTGGCCCGGAGCAATTTGGCGATCACCAGAACGATGTCCTTCTCGCGTGTTCCGCGTCGCCCGATTGCACCCGGATCTTCACCGCCATGGCCAGGGTCAAGCACCACCACGATTGGCCTGGCTTGCTTCCTGCCACTCGCAATCGATGGCGACTTCCCTGATTTGGTTTGCGTGTTTTTTTCAATACCCGAATCGCCCGCGCCGGTGGAATGTTCCACCTTCGCGGGCGCCGTCGAGTCCGCCAATTTATTGTACTTTTCTGGCGGTAGATCAGGACCGTCTTTGCGCGGTCTAGAGGCAGAAATCGTTGGGCCATCCGGAAGCAGTGCATCCGGTGTGCCACTTTTTGTATGGCTCCCTTTCCCGAAGTCGGCGACATCATCGTTGAGCAAAGCGAGCATTGGGTCGCTCGTTTTGGCAGGATAGATGTCGAGCATCAGCCGATGTCCGAATTCACCTGCGGGAGGAACCGCGAACACTTGCGGTTTCACTTCGGTGCGCAGATCCAGCACGACACGAATAACGTTGGTGCGGTTGACCCCAACGCGTACCGACTGGATGTACGGATCGTTTGCGCCAATTTTGGCGGCGAGTTCCTTCAATGCCGGTCCCAGTTCGACATTTTCTATGTCAATGACAAGGCGCTCCGGGTCTTTGACAAAAAAATGTTGCACCTTGAGCGCGGTTGGCGACTCGAATGTAACGCGTGTGTATTCGTTTGCAGGCCAGACGCGTGCGGAAGAAACCTTAGTGGCGGCGGCGGCATTGCGCGCCATTAGCGGCGATAAAATCAGGGGAATTGAAAGAAACGCCCGGCGGGCGAGATCCGGGTTTGTGCCGCGCTCAACTGTTACGCGCTCGATGCGCCGGGCAGTGCCGCCAGTTTGATCGCCAGCGCCGACAATAGCTGCTGACCTTTCGATGTTATCGCCACAATGTTGGCTTCCCGACTCTGGCTTTGCGTTGATTTCAGCGTGATTCTCAGGTCCGGCAGAGGCAACAATTCCCCGACCATCTCCGGCCACTCCACCAGACAAATATTCGTCTCGTTGAAGAGATCTCGAAATCCGGCTTCTTGCCATTCTTCGGGCTCGCTGAATCTATAAAAATCAAAGTGATACAAGTTTAACTTAGAAACTACATAAAGTTCAACCAAGCTGTATGTTGGGCTTTTTACCCGTCCGGTAAAGCCTAAACCACGAAGCAGGCCACGAGACAACGTCGTCTTGCCGGCACCAAGCTCGCCAGACAGGTAAATTAGTGCGCCCGCCACACATGAGCTTTGCAAAACTTGCGCAAGCGAGGCACCCAACGATAATGTCGCTGTTTCATCGGACAGCTGCAGACGCTGGGAAGTAATCAATTGATCAGGGATCACGCTAAACTCAAACGATGACGCAGACAACCAACCTTGACTACACGCAACTCGCGACCACGATCAAAACATGGGGCCGTGATCTGGGCTTCCAGGAGGTTGGTATTAGCGACACCGAGCTCACGCTCGAGGAAAATTATCTTCAGCAATGGCTGGAACTGGGCTATCACGGTGAGATGGATTATATGGCGCGTCATGGCACCGCGCGCACCCGGCCCGGGCAACTCGTACCCGGCACGATGAGGGTGATTTCGGTCAGGCTCAATTATCAACCGCCGGCGGCGCGCGATAGCTGGGAGACCATGGAAGATCCCGACGCCGCGTTCATTTCTCGTTATGCCCTTGGCCGCGACTATCACAAGGTACTGCGCGGCAAGCTGCAGACACTCGCGACTCGCATCGAGCGTCAAGTCGGCACGTTTCAATACCGTGTATTCACGGATTCCGCCCCTGTGATGGAAGTGGCTCTCGCGCGCAAAGCGGGCCTCGGCTGGCGGGGCAAGCACACGCTGCTGCTCACACGAGAAGCTGGCTCGTGGTTTTTTATCGGCGAGCTCTATACCGATCTTCCATTGCCGGTCGATGGGGCAGTAACGGCGCATTGCGGCACTTGCACAAAATGCATCGACATCTGCCCCACCAAAGCAATCATTGCCCCGTACCAGCTGGATGCGCGGCGTTGCATCTCTTATCTCACGATTGAACACAAAGGGGCGATCCCACTGGAACTGCGACCACTCATGGGCAATCGCATTTATGGCTGTGATGACTGCCAGCTCATCTGTCCGTGGAACAAGTTCGCTAGCGCAACTGCTGAAGGCGATTTTGCGGTTCGCAACGGGCTGGATGATGTGTTGCTCGTGGCGCTTTTCGAGTGGAGCAGCGACGATTTCATTCAGCGCCTCGAGGGTTCACCGATTCGACGTATTGGTCACGAACGGTGGCTGCGCAATATCGCAGTTGCATTGGGGAACGCATTGTCGAAAGCTGCGACGCACAATTCGGCAAATCGGATAATTACGGCGCTGGAAGGACGCAACAGCCATCCATCGGCGCTGGTGCGCGAACATGTCGCTTGGGCGCTGGCACAGGTACCCGTCAACTAACAAACGACTCAGCCGGGCCAAACCACGGAAATCTCTGCGCCAAATGAGGGACAAACGTTCTCGGTATTTGATTTTTTACAACCGGACAGCAGTGAGCGCGCTGAACGCGTTAGACAGCGGGGTGACCTGCGCGAGCTGTAAGCCACAAGATTCAAGCAAGTTGCGATAGGCGTCTTCAGTGCGTTCGCATCCGCCGTTGGCAACCATCATGTGCAAGTCCGCCCGCGCCACAAATTGGTCGTAAGGTGAAGCACCCGCTTTGGCAGACGCAACACGCTCCACGATCAAAAGGCGCGCCCCCGGAGGCATCGCGCGCCTGCAAGCGCGCAGGATGGTGAGGCAACGTTCATCATCCCAATCGTGCAGGATGCTTTTTAGCATGTAGACGTCGGCACCCGCAGGCACGTCAT
>JBKJMK010000422.1:0-28380 GCA_046596005.1 Usitatibacteraceae bacterium
TCCGCTATCCGGCACAGGTTGTCGGTGGTTCAGACAATCGCAGAGTCGCATGTTCCTGACCAGTTGTGGCGGCTAGCTAGGGCGCGCACGACTTGCCGCAAAATACGGTGAACACTAGCACTGGTGCGGCCTGCAGGCCGAAATGCGTCTGCAGGCCGCGCCAGTGCTAGTGTTTATTGCATGGATGTCAGCACCGTAATACGGTGGCTGTTGGATTGACCGCTTCATTCGAACGGCGTACATTAAATGTGCGTCGGCAGGCAGCACAGAGGCAATCGTCGACCGCGATTGCACTGGATACGCTCTCATAAATGCACTGTTGAACCGACACCGGGCCCGGCCTGCGGGCCGCAATCGAAAACAACAGGGAGACACGCATGGGCGCACCACGCATTGTTCGGTTTTTTTCAGTCACGGTTATCGCATTACTTACCTCTGTGTTCGGCGTTCAAAGCGCACTCGCGCAATGGACCTACCGCGTCGCGACCGATCCGATCATTCGCAACGTCACTTCATTCCTGGGTACGCCGGTTGCGGGAACCAACACGCTGTTCGTCTCGACGCTGACCGACGGCATGTACAAGGTCACCGAGGTCGTCAGTTCCCGGTCGATCACCTGGCAGAAGATCAACAACGGTCTGCCAATTCTCCAAGTCAGATCGCATAGCTCGATCGACATCAACACGATGTATGCCATCACCGACGGTGCCGGGATATTCAAGACCATCGACGGCGGTGCAAATTGGTCCGCGCTGAATGGTTCGGGCTTGGGATGCCTGAATGTTCGCAGCTTCAACTTCGACGCAACATCACCACGCACGCTTATCGTCGGCACGGCTTGCCGCAACAACAGCGGCTTCTATAAGAGCATCGACGACGGCCTCAACTGGACCCGCCTCGGTAATACAACCCTGCCGGACGATGTATTTGTTTCCGCATTGACCCGGGATACCGTGTCGGGTACGTATTACGTCGCAACCAGTAACTACGGCATCTACAAAAGCACAAACGCCGGGACAACTTGGGCGACCGCAAACAACGGCATTACCCCGCCTCCTGCGTCATTCAGTGTATTCAACATTCAGTTCAACGGTACCGCACCGAACAACTTGCTGGCATACGTCCACGGCAGTGGTGTGTATCGCTCGACCGATGGTGGCGCGAATTGGTCTGCCAGCAGTACAGGATTGCCATCCGGTTTCGCCGCACTGGCCGGCATTAGCAAGGAGTCCAATTCGGTCTTATATATTGGTCTGGACAAGCTAGGCTTGTATAAAACCGCAGACGGTGGCGCAACGTGGAGCCCCTGGGGGAACACCGCGACCCATGACCGGACGAAGTTTGCGCGCAACATTTTCCCGGCGGGCGCCTCCACCTATTACATCGGCACATTGGATGGTCTGGGAAAGACCACTGACAACGCAATCAGCATAAACGGCATGGACAACACCGGTGGCGGGCGCATCAATGCCATCACTCATGATCGCGACACGCCGTCGAAAGCCTATGTCATCGGGCCGACCTTATACGTGCTTAACTATATCTACGGTGATTTCAATTATTCTGGAACCGGCGGTCAATTGGACGCAGGTGTCACTGGCAATACTATCGAAGGTGCCGCCTATCAGGATCTGCTCAATCCTTCGCTCCTTTATGTGACAACCAGCAATCGCGGCATATTCAAGAGTACCAATGGCGGGACATCATTCACTGCAATCAACGCGGGCCTGCCGGGCATGATCGGTCAGGCCAGCCGCCTCGCCATCGACCCAAGCAATTCACTGAATCTTTACCTCGGACTGCGAGATGGAGCAGGGGTGTTCAAAAGCGGCGACGGCGGCGCGAACTGGGCAGCCGTCAACACTGGCCTGACCAATGCGAACGCAAAATCGATCAATAATTTGATTGTTGACCAGAACAATGCCACGACCCTGTATGCCGTTACCGACGGCGGCGTGTACAAGTCGACCGATAGTGCTGCAACTTGGACGGTAAAATATTCGCCGACTGACGCCGCCGGTTCGCTGTTACCCACCTACAGTGTCGGTGTGCGCACTGGCTTTCCGTTGGAAGTCTACATCGCCAATTCCCACACTGATGCCAATGGCACAATCCGGACCACGTCCGGCGTGCACCGAAGTACCGACGGCGGCAACACATGGACCAACATCCTGCCCGGCCAGCTTGCCTCACAAGTGCGTGTCCTGGTGAATGGCGACATTTATGCAGGCATTTCCAATACCAGCAGCAATCCGGCGGTCTACATTTCCACCGATAGCGGAACATCATTTACGCCCTACTCGGTCGGATTGAACGGCAGCGACATTCGTACTTTTGGTGTCGCTGCAGATCGCACCGCAGTTCTTTCGCTGTCACTTGAAAACGGCTTTTACACCAACAACAGCGGAGGACCTCCGACATCGGTGGCGTTAGCTGCAACGATCACCGAGGCACCATTCGTTTTCACCACGCTCTATTTTGACCCGCAGGCGACCAACACCACCAGTGGGGCGAAGTCGGTCACTGTGACAAACAACAGTGTCACGACGGCAAATATCGTCGGGTTCGGCACCAATAACGACGAGTTCACAGTGCAAAGCCATAACTGCGGTACATCTTTAGCGCCGGCGGCATCCTGCACGGTGAACGTGGTTTTTAGTCCATTTAATACCGGCGACAGAAGTGGCACGCTGGCCGCCATCGGCCCTGTCTCCGGCATCGCGCTCCTGCTGGGCGGCATCGGCACCAGTGCGCAGCCGGCCGGCATGTATTCGATGGTTCCCGGCATGGTGCCGGCCTATTCCGGTCTGTCCAACACCGCGAACCTGCGCGAATTGAGTTTCGGCAATCAGGCAATCGGCACGTCACGCACGCTTTCCTTCGATTTGAAGAGTATCGGCAGTGTTCCGCTTATTATCAGTGCGGTCGCCATAGACTTCCCGCCGTTCACGCTCGGCGGGACTTGCGCAGGACCATTTCCGCTGTCCGTTCCCCCGGGCGGCAGTTGTGTGATGAGCGTGACCTACGCACCGACCAGTGCCGGTCAGCAACTGGCTAACCTTTCGGTCACCAGCAATACAACACTCGGCGTGCCAGGCCGGATCAATATCGCCCTGATGGGCGTCGGCGAAGATCCGTTGATCGATGGCAGCCTCGTTTCTGCCTTCGGTGACGGCGGTCGCACGTACATCTCCTCCGGCCCATACGGCAATGAGTCGGCCGAATCCGTTGCCAAGCAAGCGGACGGCAAGACGCTGGTGCTGAGTGTGGGCCGCAACACAGTGGAAAACGGCTTTTCAATCCCGGTGCTGACTCGCCTCAATCTCAACGGCACACTTGACACCAGTTGGGGTACTTCGGGCTACGTGCGCCTGCCTACGCCGGTTGGTAGCGGTGCCAGCCGTGTTAATGAAGGTCGCCTGTTTGTGTTGCCTGGCGGCAAAATAATCGTTTCGATTGACTACAACACACCCAGCGACGGCAATGACGCGATTGTCTATCGGCTGCTGGCAAGTGGCGCAATCGATACCACCTTTGGCACAGCTGGCATCACAACTGTGCCTGACTTCATTGCGCGCAGTAGCGTGTATGCGGACGGCAGAATCCTGTTGGGTGGCTTGGTCGCGACGTCATTCCCGAACAATAACCAGCTTGCGTTTGTACGATTAACCGTTGACGGCGTACTCGACACCAGCTTTGGCAGCAATGGTCGCAGCGATGTATTTCTGCTCGATGCCGTGCAATTCGGCCAGGGCTTTACCCATCTCAGTATTGCGGCGGATGGAAAAATTCTTTTTTCCTACGCTTTTGGCGTGGGTGCCGCACGGGATATCGCGATTTACCGGCTTACGGCTAACGGTGTTCAGGACACCACCTGGGGGTCGGCTGGACGCGTCAACGTCGCCGCGACCAGCCGCGAGGACAACGTTCGGCTGACGCGATTTCAGAGCGACGGAAAACTGTTGATTCTGTCGCGCACGCTGCAACCGACTGGCAGCGGAATATACGAGGTTCTGCTGGCGCGTCTCAACGCCGATGGCACGACGGACACCTCGTTCGGTGTCAATGGTGTCGTCGAAACCATTGTCGGTACGCCCGGCTCCACCACCAATCTGGCGCAGGACATGCAGGTACTGCCCGACGGGAAAATTCTGGTTGCCGGACACCGCAGCGCCCTTGGACGCGATGTTTTCCTGATTCGGTATTTGCAGAGCGGCACGGTGGATGCGTCGTTTGGCAGCGGTGGCGTCAAGGATATTGCGTTGACGCGCCAGAACGAAGTGGTGAGGTCACTTGCCATCGATAATGACGGCTCGCTGCTGGTGATCGGCAGCACCTCCCTTACCGATACTGACCGCGGCAACCTGATCGGCACCGGCTTTGTCCTGAAGCTGCGCAACACGATTGGTGCGGCGTTGGTCAATCTGACCGTCAGCAAGGTTGGCAGCGGCAACGTTACTTCTTCTCCTGCAGGCATCGATTGCGGGGGAACTTGCGTCGCATCAGTTACGCCAGGCGCGATGCTCACACTCACTGCCACACCGTCGATGGGCTCGACCTTCGTTGGCTGGAGCGGTGGCGGATGTTCCGGTAACGGTACTTGTGTTGTGACCGTCAGCGTGGCAACGACGGTCACGGCCACCTTCAGCGGCGGTGCGATCTCGTTGCTGGCCGTGCAATCAAGGAAGACCCACGGCGCTGCTCCACAAGATATCGTCGTCGAGCCCAATATCGCCATTAGTGGTGCAGTCACCGTTGAGCCACGCACCATCGGTGCCGGGCATACCATCGTGTTTCAGTTTAGCGGCCCGGTGAGTTCGGCCGACGTGACCGCGAAAGATGCCCAATCTGTTGATGTCGGAACAGTCGCGACCGGTTTTACCGGCAACGAGCTCGTCATCACACTCACCAATGTGCCCAACAATCGGCGCGCCACGATCTCGGTAAACAATGTCAACGCGACTGGTCTCAACGTGTCGCGCGCGATGGGCTTTTTGGTGGGCGACGTGAACAACTCGCGTTCCGTCAATCCGAGTGACATTGCCGCTGTGAAGGCGCGATCCGGCCAGACCACGACGCCGTTGAATTTCCAGTTTGATGTGAATGCAACCGGGGCAATCAACGCGTCGGACATCATGGCAGTGAAGGCGCGATCGGGGACGACGTTACTGCCTTGATGCGGCTAATTCACAGTGCTGATCAAGCTGTACTGCGCGTCGCTTGGCTGTGCGCTTGCGGTGTGCAGCAAGCAATAGCGAGGTTCGAGAATAAAGCGTATAAAATCAACTTCGCACAGGCATTGACAGAACGCCCCATGCCGGGGCGTTCTGCTTTAATTCGGCACGAAAGTTTTCGATGCTAGAATTCACCAACTAATGAATTACCTGACCGTACACTGACCTTTGTCCAATACATGCCTCAAGACATCATCCTCGAAACCCGGGACCTCACCAAAGAATTCAAAGGATTTACGGCGGTTGATCGCGTTGCGCTTAAGGTAAGGCGCGGCTCAATCCACGCCTTGATCGGCCCCAATGGCGCGGGCAAGACGACGGTATTCAATTTACTCACCAAGTTTTTACCGGTGACAGCGGGCTCGATCATTTACAACGGCCACGACATTACCGCAGAGCGACCAGCGCAGGTGGCGCGACGCGGCATGGTGCGGTCATTTCAGATTTCAGCTGTGTTTCCGCATCTGACGGTGCTCGAAAATGTGCGCATCGGTTTGCAACGCAAATTAGGCACAAGCTTTCATTTCTGGAAATCCGAGTCCAGCCTGTATTCGCTCAATGCGCGTGGGATGGAGTTGCTGGATGCCGTTGACCTGACTTCATTTGCCAATACACAGACGGTGGAATTGCCATATGGGCGCAAACGCGCGCTCGAAATTGCCACCACATTGGCGCTTGATCCTGAACTGATGTTGCTCGACGAGCCCACGCAAGGGATGGGCCACGAGGACGTGAGCCGTGTGGTCGAACTGATTCGTAAAGTTGCCGTAAACCGTACCGTGCTGATGGTCGAGCACAACATGAGTGTGATCGCCAATTTGTCGGACACGATTACGGTGCTGGCGCGCGGTTCAGTCCTTGCCGAAGGTCCATACGAAGTGGTATCGAAGGATCCGAAGGTGCTCGAAGCCTATGTGGGCACAGCCGAGTCGGAGGCCGCGTGACGGCCGCATTGCTCAGCGTTTCCAATTTGCAGGCCTGGTACGGCGAGTCGCACATCCTGCATGGCGTGGATTTTGAGATCAAGCGCGGAGAGCTCATCACACTGCTCGGGCGCAATGGTGCCGGCCGCACGACGACGATTAAAGCGATTCTGGGTTTGACGGGGGTGCGCACCGGATCGGTGAAAGTGGACGGTGTTGAGGCCATCCATTTATCGACGCACCAGATTGCGCGACTGGGTTTGGGGTATTGCCCGGAGGAGCGCGGAATATTTTCCAGCCTGAGTTGCGAAGAAAATTTATTGTTGCCGCCCAAGATTGGCGAAGGCGGCATGTCGCTCGATGAAATTTATGCGATGTTTCCCAATCTCAAGGAGCGTCGTAGCAGTCAGGGTACGCGTCTATCGGGTGGCGAACAGCAAATGCTGGCGATGGCACGCATACTACGGATGGGGGCGAAGATTTTATTGCTCGATGAAATCACCGAAGGCCTGGCGCCAGTCATCGTACAGACGCTCGGTCGGGTGATTCGCGAACTGAAAGCAAAGGGCATGACAATTGTCATGGTAGAGCAGAATTTCCGGTTTGCAGCGCCGCTCGCAGATCGGCATTACGTGGTTGAGCATGGCAAGATTGCGGCGGTGGTCGAGAAGCATGAGCTGGCGGCAAAAGCGGACATGTTGCATGATTACCTCGGCGTTTGAGTTGGATTGCGGAAATGCAATGGGCATGGTTTTTAACTAGAGGAGAGCAAGCATGAAACGTAAAATGATAACGGCCGCGGTCGCGGCGTGTTTGGCAACAGGGCTGTCGGTTGCACATGCCCAGCAGGGAAAATTATCCGATGACGTGGTCAGGATCGGTGTATTGACCGACATGTCCGGCGTGTATGCAGAATACGGCGGACCCGGTGCGGTGATGGCAGCAAAGATGGCCGTCGAAGATTTCGGCGGAAAAATGTTTGGCAAGGAAATCCAGATCGTCAGCGCCGATCATCAAAATAAACCGGATATCGCCAAGAACGTGACGCTGCAATGGTTTGACCGCGACAAGGTCGACATGACGGTGGAGAACCTGAACTCTGGCGTGGCGCTCGCCGTGACGGCACTGGGCAAAGAAAAAAACAAGATTACGATTGTCAACGGTGCGGCAAGTGCGCGCCTGACGAACGAAGATTGCGCACCAGCTACCGGCATTCATTACTTGATGGATACGATTGCGCTTGGTAATGTGGTCGGGAAAGCGATTGTGAAAGACGGTGGCGATAGCTGGTTCTTCCTCACCGCTGATTACGCATTCGGTCACTCGCTTGAAAAAGATACCGGCGAAGTCGTGAAGGCTGCGGGCGGCAAGGTCGTTGGTGCCGTGCGTCATCCCTTGTCGACTGGCGATTTTTCATCATTCCTGTTGCAGGCACAAACATCCGGTGCCAAGATTGTCGGCCTCGCGAATGCTGGCGGTGACACGGTTAACAGCATCAAGTCTGCTGCTGAGTTTGGTATCACCAAGAAACAGAATCTGGCGGCGTTGCTGATGTTGATCACCGACGTGCACGCTGTCGGCCTGAAGACCGCGCAGGGCCTTTACCTCACCGAAGGTTGGTACTGGGATACGAATGCAGAAACACGTGCGTGGGCGAAGAAATACGAAGACCGCATGAAGAAAAAACCGAATTCAAATCAGGCCAGCGTTTATTCCGCGACCCTGCACTATCTGAATGCGGTGAAAGCAGCCGGCACCGACGATACCGCTGCAGTGATGAAGAAGATGCACGAAATGCCAATCAACGACATGTTCGCCAAGAACGGCAAGATTCGTGAAGACGGGCGCATGGTGCACGACATGTATTTGTACCAGGTGAAAACGCCTGCCGAGTCGAAGGCCCCGTGGGATTACTACAAGCTCAAGGGCACCGTAAAAGGCGACGACGCATTCCAGTCGCTGGCCAATTCGCGTTGTGCTGCCATCAAGAAGTCGTAAGCGTAAATGTTGCCTTGTCGGGTCGGCCTGTATCAACAAGCTGGCCCGGCAATTCCTGTTGAAAAGACATGACTGAAATCTTCGGCGTTCCCATTCAGGCCTTCATGGGTCAGCTCACCATCGGGCTCGTCAACGGTGCGTTTTACGCGATGCTGTCGCTTGGTCTCGCCGTCATTTTCGGCATGCTCAATATCGTCAATTTCGCCCACGGTGCGCTGTACATGATGGGCGCGATGTTTTCCTGGATGCTGCTTAAATATGCGGACGTCAATTACTGGTTTGCATTGATATTGGCACCAATTGCGGTTGCAGCGGTCGGGGCAATAATCGAGCGAACGATGTTGCGCTGGTTGTATCAGCTCGATCATCTTTATGGCCTGCTGTTGACGTTTGGTCTGGCCCTCATACTCGAAGGTGCGTTTCGCGAAGCCTTTGGGTCCTCAGGCGCGCCCTACGATGCGCCCGATGTATTCAGGGGCGTGTTTGATCTTGGTTTCATGTTTCTGCCGAAATATCGTGCGTGGGTGGTGTTCGCGTCGGTCGTTGTCTGTATCGCCACTTGGTACATGATTGAAAAAACCAGGCTCGGTGCATATCTGCGTGCGGGAACGGAAAATCCAAAACTGGTGCAGGCGTTTGGCATCAACGTGCCTTTGATGGTGACATTGACCTATGCCTTTGGTGTTGGCCTCGCAGGGCTGGCCGGCGTGCTTGCAGCGCCCATTTATCAAGTTAGTGCATTGATGGGATCCAACATCATCATCGTCGTGTTCGCCGTGGTCGTGATTGGCGGCATGGGGTCAATCATGGGGTCTATCCTCACGGGTCTCGCGCTCGGCATTATCGAAGGCTTGACCAAAGTGTTTTATCCGGAAGCGTCATCGACCGTGGTATTTATCATCATGGTGATCGTACTGCTGATTCGTCCGGCTGGCCTGTTTGGGCGCGAAAAATGAACAAGACAACAACGCTCTATCTGGTGCTGTTCGGTGCGGCTATCGCAGCGCCATTCATTGGCTACCCCATTTTTCTGATGACCTGCCTTTGCTTTGGCTTGTTTGCGTGCGCATTCAATTTACTCATTGGCTTTACCGGCTTACTCTCGTTCGGTCATGCCATGTTTTTCGGTCTGGCAGCCTACGTCTGCGGGCACGCTGCCAAGGAGTGGGGTTGGTCACCTGAATTGGCGATTATTTTCGGCACCGCGTGTACAGCGGTCCTTGGTTATGTGGTTGGCTGGCTCGCGGTGCGTCGACAGGGCATTTACTTTGCGATGGTGACGCTGGCGCTGTCGCAGATGGTTTATTTCTTTTGTGTGCAAGCGCCGTTCACGTACGCTGAAGATGGCATCCAGAGCATCCCGCGCGGCAAGTTGATCGGGTTGATCGATCTTAATAACGACATCTTCATGTATTACTTTGTATTGGCAATTTTTGTTGGCGGCTTCTGGTTGATCTACCGAATCATCCATTCGCCATTTGGACAGGTGTTGAAATCGATTCGCGAAAACGAGCCGCGCGCACTGTCGCTTGGGTACGATGTTGATAAATATAAATTGATGGCCTTCGTGCTCTCTGCTGCGCTGGCCGGTCTGGCAGGTGCGACGAAGTCGCTGGCGCTGGGGATTGCGACGTTGACGGACGTCGGCTGGCAAATGTCGGGTGAAGTGGTGTTGATGACCCTGCTGGGTGGCATGGGCACAATTCTCGGGCCGGTGGTGGGGGCCAGCGCCATTATCGCCATGCAAAATTATCTGTCCGGCTTGGGTTCCTGGGTCACCATCATCATGGGCGTGACTTTTGTGGTCTGCGTGCTCGTGTTCCGACGTGGCATCGTCGGCGAGATCGAGCATCGCCTGGGCAAGTCGTCCTCAAAATAGCCGAATCAAATTTTGTAGATCGCCATTTGGTGGGGGTTTCCGGCCAGTTTTGGTTGGAGAGTCCCGCCAGTGCTGGTGTTTGGCATATTCAACGGCATCGTTTCGCAACTAGAGCGTCGCCATCTGCATAGCCGCTACTTTGGCACTTTTTGGAGCGCGGTATCAAGATCGCGAACGGATTTAATCGCGTCTTCTACTTCTGGTTTGGTCACGGAAACGGGTGGCGAGTGAGAAAGCGGGTTTAGCACTTGCTGACGATGCAGTTCAATTTGCGACATAACGACAAGCGCCGCCGTGTGCGCGGTAGTAGGCAGCGGGACGGGGAGGGCGTTCAATACAGGAATGGCTTTATTGAGGCTATTTCGCACTGCATCAAAGAATGTGTTTGAGGAGGTCTTATCGGAATCCATCTTGAACGGGATGGGAAGACTTCGCTTCTCACAATGCTTCTTGAGAATTAGCTCGTATGCGCCCCGTGCGTACATCGCGGCGGCTTTGTGATCGTGCAGCGTGAGTTGATGCTCAGCTCGTGTCAGATAGTCGCCTGCACCTTCGTTTGGCGTACGCAGCAGGGGCTTGTCGAGCATGCCGGCGTCCCCCATCACGTTGTCGGCATACAACTCGTGGCAGGCCCATTGGAGTGCGGATGACGCATGCTTCGCGTAGTCATACCAAACCTGATCATGGGTTAGGAGAATAATCTGCCAGCCGTGTGCGGCAAACTCTGTAGCAAGGATATCCAACACGGGAAGTCGATTGCTCATATCCAAGCCGATCAGCACATCATCAAGTACCAGAATCTTCGGGTATGGTGCGCTACTCGCAGCGGGAACGCTCTCCAGTAATCCAGCGAAGTACACTGCCAGCGCTACAGCGGAGAGTTTTGCTTCGTTCAGTACTTCCTCGTGGTTCGAAAATGGGAGGCCGTTAAACGCAAGATCGAACCACAGGTTACCGTTTTGAATATCGCGATACCCAGCGGCCCGAGACTTGCGATACTTCGAGCGTGCATATCCATAGCGTAGCGTCACTCGGTGCTTGAAGTAGGACGACAATATCGAGTCGCCGCGCACTTTCAATTTCGGCAACAATCCCTCTACAGCGTCATCGAACGTTTTCTGCGCTGCCTCGACAGCCGCCGCCGAGCCAGAGCGAAAGTCCTGATTCTTTGTGTTGGTGTCGAGGAGTTTTTCCCAGAGCGCGCCGATCGTCGATACAGTTCCACCGCTGACCGTCACCGGGCAGTGATACAAAAGTTCTGTCACCATTACAACGAATAAGTTCGGACGCTGTAATTTGCCGCGACTGTCAATCTCTGCGAGGTTTGCGCGCATCAACGCCCGGTAATCAAAAAACCCTTTGCGGCGGGCAATCTCTCGAACGTCGCTGTCAGTGTTAGGGTGTACTGCAATTGAATTCGGCAATGTGAAACACCACTCTTTCTCGCTGAGCGAGGTCGGCAGCCAGGCAGGCATTGGTGTCGCGAGTGAGATTCGTACCTTTCCGCAAATTAATGACGTATTCGTCGCACTGTCTGAAAAATAATTCTTGAATTCATTGAAGAGTGGCGCTTTGGGCGAGAGGTTGAAACAGATAGCTGACTGCCTGGCTTGATATGCGACTTCAAGTAGTCGCCCAATTTGCCGCGAAAGTGATTGTCGCGAATGCCGGATTGCAGAGGGTGTTTTTTGTCGGACATGGTCGGCTATGGTCGAATTACAGTTTCAGCAAAGCGGCAAATTGCCGCGCGGTCACTATCTGGCATGCGCCATGTCGGCTAATCGCCAGCACGCCACACTTGTCTCCAGATATCAGATAGTCGGCTCCACCGGCCTGCGCTAGTGCGAAGAGGAAATTATCTGCAGGGTCAGGGGACACATCGACTTTAGGCAAGCGTTTCATGACCACGGCGCGATCACGCAATCGATTAATTAACCAGCCAACTTCCGCAGGTTTCAGTAGCTGTTGAACTTGCGGATAGCGTGCGACGCGAACAATTTCTTCGATTTGTTCACCCCCCGTTACTACTTCAAAGCGACCATCCATCCATGCTTGCACCAACTTGTAGGGCGGCGAATCGACTTTGAAAAACGCCGATAGCAATACATTGGTATCCAGAACCACCCGCATATTGGCGGTTAGATCTTCTTCTTTTTTGCAGCAGGCTTATTCGCTGACGTGCTCCACAATTCTGCACGGACGTGGCGCAGCGCGTCGTTAATCGCAGCATCAATTTCTTTGTCGGACTTTTGCGCGTTGCGCGCTTGCACATCAGCTACCGTTTGAGCGAAGACTTCTTTTTGCACGGCCTGTTCAATAAATTTGGATAAATCGCCCTTCTTGGTGCCGCGCTGCGCCAGAAACGAGCGAAGTGACACATCGGTATCCTTCGATACTTTGACTGTCCATCGAACCAACTCTACTGTTTCCATTTTGACCCCCATAAACTTCAAAAGCACATAAACGTCTATGTGCCTATGTTACCAATAATCCGGTACGCATGTGGTTGTGTTCGTGCTGCGCCCCGCTAAAATGGCACGATACGTTTCCGGGGCAGTTGAATGTCTTATCCGTATTCGCATTTTCCCAATGCAATGTCGCTGCGTTTTGTGCAGACTTCCACCCCTTCTCGTCTATAATTCAAACGCTCGTTTTAATTCCAATTTCCCCTACCCCGAGAGCCCATGAAAATTCTCGTTCCCGTTAAACGTGTGGTTGATTACAACGTCAAGGTTCGCGTCAAGGCAGACCAGAGCGGTGTGGAATTGGCTAATATCAAAATGTCCATGAATCCCTTCGACGAAATTTCTGTCGAGGAAGCCATCAGGCTCCGGGAAGCGGGAGTGGCAACGGAAATTATTGCCGTGTCCATCGGCGTGGCGCAGTGCCAGGAGACGCTTCGCACCGCGCTCGCGATGGGTGCCGACCGCGCCATACTGGTTGAGGCCAGCGCGGAGGTGCAACCGCTGGCGGTCGCCAAGTTGTTGAAGGCAATTTGCGAGAAAGAGTCACCGCAAATCGTCATTCTGGGCAAACAGGCCATTGATGACGATTCAAATCAAACCGGCCAAATGCTTGCCGCCTTGCTGAACTGGCCGCAGGCGACGTTTGCGTCGAAAGTAACTGTGAACGTCAGCGGCGGCACAGCCGAAGTGATGCGGGAAATTGACGGCGGTATGGAAACGATCGAAATCAAATTGCCCGCGATCATCACCACAGACCTGCGTTTGAATACCCCGCGGTATGCGACGTTGCCAAACATCATGAAAGCGAAGAAAAAGCCGTTGGATGTAATGACGCCTGAAACACTCGGTGTCGATGTCGCCCCGCGATTGAAAACGTTGAAGGTGGTCGAGCCGCCCAAGCGCAAAGGCGGCGTCATGGTGCCTGACGTGGCCACACTGATTGACAAGCTCAAGAACGAAGCAAAAGTGATTTGATTTTCGTCGACACGAAAATAAAAAATCATCCCGGCAGCAGCAGGGATCCAAACTGAAAGGTTTTAAGCATGGCTATTCTGGTACTGGCAGAACACGATAACCGGCAACTGAAACCGGGCGTGACCAATGCAGTCGCTGCCGCGCAAAAAATTGGTGGCGAAATACATCTCCTGGTCGCAGGCAGTGGATGTGGTGCGGCAGCCAGCGCCGCCGCGCAAGTGGCGGGCGTGACTAAAGTGTTGTGCGCCGATGCCACCCACTATGCCGGCGGTTCGCCGGAAAATCTCGCGCCGCTACTGGTCGGCATGGCCGGAAATTATTCACACATGCTTGCGTCGGCTTCGGCCTATGGTAAAAATGTGATGCCACGGCTGGCCGCATTGCTTGACGTGGCGCAGATTTCAGAAATCATCAGCGTTGAATCACCCGATACCTTCGTTCGCCCAATCTATGCGGGGAATGCGTTCGCAACGGTGCAGTCTACCGATGCGATCAAGGTCATCACGGTGCGCGCGACAGGGTTTGACGCTGTTGCCGCAAGCGGCGGCACGGCGACGATCGAAAGTGTCACCGCCGGTGCCGATGCCGGGCAATCAAAGGTACTCAAGCAGGAACTGACCAAATCTGATCGTCCTGAGCTTGTGGCGGCCAAGCGCATCGTCTCCGGCGGGCGCGGCATGGGCGACGGCGAGAAATACCGTCAGGTGCTGGAACCACTCGCCGATAAATTAGGCGCAGCGCTGGGTGCGTCGCGCGCAGCAGTCGATGCGGGCTTTGTGCCGAATGACTATCAGGTTGGCCAGACCGGCAAAATCGTCGCACCGGAGCTCTATATTGCGGTCGGCATCTCGGGCGCGATCCAGCACCTTGCAGGCATGAAAGACAGCAAAGTAATCGTCGCAATCAACAAAGACCCGGATGCGCCGATTTTCCAGGTTGCCGATTATGGGTTGGTGGGCGATCTCTTCACCTTGGTGCCGCAGTTGACCGCAGCCTTATAGTTAAACGAGCTAAACGCAAAAAATATTCCCTCGCGCTCAACGCTGCCGGGAAATGGAGAACAGCATGTCTGAATACAATGCCCCGCTGAAGGACATCAACTTCCTGCTTGAACATGTCATCGGCCTGGAAGAAATCTCCGGATTGCCGGGCTGCGAGGAAGTCACGCCTGACCTGGTTAGCGCAATTTTTGAGGAAGCCGGAAAGTTTTCCAAAGAAGTGCTGGCACCGCTGAATCGTAGCGGCGACATGGAAGGCGCAAAAATTTCCGGCAACGTCGTCACCACGCCAAAGGGTTTCAAGGACGCCTACCTGAAATATATCGAAGGCGGCTGGAGCCTTATCGCCGGTCCGACCGAATACGGCGGGCAGGGATTGCCGCATATTGTTTCGACACCTGTAAGCGAAATGCTTGGCAGCGCCAACATGGCGTTCAAGCTGTGTCCATTGCTGACCGGTGGCGCGGTGGAAGCGCTCAAGTCACACGGCTCAAAGGCGCTTAAAGACATGTTCCTGCCTAAGATGGTGGCGGGCGAGTGGACCGCCACGATGAACCTCACCGAGCCACAAGCCGGCTCCGATCTGGCGCTGGTGCGCTCGAAGGCCATTCCACAGGCCGACGGCACCTACAAGATTTCCGGGCAGAAAATTTTTATCACATTCGGCGAACACGATTACACGGACAATATTGTTCATCTTGTACTGGCGCGTATCGAGGGTGCACCGGAAGGCGTGAAAGGCATCTCGTTGTTCATCGTGCCTAAGTTCATGGTAAACGCCGATGGTTCGGTGGGTGCGCGTAATGATGTGAAATGCGTTTCGATCGAACACAAAATGGGTATACACGGCAGCCCCACCTGCGTGATGGTGTATGGTGATGCCGGTGGCGCCACCGGCTATGTGATGGGCGAACCCAATCGCGGCATCGAATATATGTTTGTGATGATGAATGCAGCAAGGCTGGGCGTTGGGCTGGAAGGCGTATCGATTTCCGAACGCGCGTACCAGCACGCACTGGTGTGGGCGCGCGAGCGTGTGCAGGGACGGCCGGTCACGCCGGTACCTGCCGCGTTGGGCGTGTTGCCAAAATCGGTGCCGATTATTTATCACCCCGACGTGAAACGCATGTTGCTGACGATGCGTGCGTATGCCGAGGCCACTCGTGCACTGACTTATTACACGTCTGCATGTCTGGACATCGCAGAACGCTCGGTTGATGAAAAACAAAAACGCATCAAACAGTCACTCGTCGAATTGTTGATCCCGATTGTCAAAGGCTGGAGCACCGAAGCTGGTATTGAAGTGACGTCGCTGGGCATTCAGGTGCACGGCGGCATGGGCTTCATTGAAGAAACCGGCGCTGCGCAGTATTACCGCGATTCCCGCATCTCGGCTATTTACGAGGGCACGACCGGCATTCAGGCTAACGATCTGGTGGGACGCAAAGTTGGTCGGGAAGGCGGCCAGACAGCATTGGCGCTGATTGCCGAAATGGAGAAAATGCCCGCGCTACTGCAGGCCATGAACGACGTCAATCTGAACGCCGTCGCGACGCAGTTGACGCGCAGTATTGCCAGTGCAAAGCGCGCGACTGAATGGATTGCGACCATGTTCCCGAATAATCCCGCGGCAGTGTTTGTCGGGGCCGTACACTATTTGAAGCTGATGGGCACCGTTTGCGGCGGCTGGATGATGGCACGCGCAGCGCTTGCCGCGGCAACACAAATTAAAGCGGGTGCCGGTGATGGCGATTATCTCAAAGCCAAAATCATGACCACGCGTTTTTACGCCGATCATATTCTGACCATGGCGCCATCCTTTGCTGACGCGCTCATTCAAGGTGCGGATAGTGTGTTGCAGATGGAAGAGGCATTGTTTTAGCTAGATCAAGCACTGGCGGGTATCCTGGCGTGTTTTCGGCCTGCGAACCGCACCAGTGCTAGAGGTTGACTATTGTGTTTGAACCAAGCCGTCCCACGGGGCGGCTTTTTCATTGAGGAAATACATGGACGCATCAGCCCTGGCGATTACCGGCCTGACCAAACACTTTGGTGACAAAACAGCGGTCAGCAATCTTGACCTGGCGATTCCTCCCGGACAATTTCACGCGCTGCTTGGTCCCAATGGCGCGGGTAAAACCACGACGTTGCGTATCGTCGCAGGACTGCTGAAGCCCGACGCAGGCCAGGTATCAATTTTCGGTCACGACACGCTGCGTGAAACCGAAGCCGCCAAACGCATCACCGCATTCCTGCCAGACGATCCGATGCTCTACGGAAAATTGAATCCGCTTGAGTATCTGGAATTTGTCGCGGGCCTCTGGGCAGTCGACGCAACGCGTGCGGCGTCGCGCGCGGAAGATTTGTTGAAATGGCTCGAGTTGTGGGACAACCGCGTCGAGTACACCGAAGGATTTTCGCGCGGCATGCGTCAGAAATTAGCCTTGGCCGGTGCCTTGATTCACGAACCGAAGTTGATGATTCTTGATGAACCGTTGACCGGCCTTGATGCGCGTGCCGCCAAGGCGGTAAAAGATATGCTCATCGACTTTGTCGCCAAGGGAAACACTGTCGTGCTGACGACGCATATCCTCGATATCGCGGAGCGGATTGCCGAGCGCATCAGCATCATTGAGAAGGGCAGGATCGTTGCCCAGGGCACGCTGGAGGAGTTGCGTGCGTTATCCGGTGTGGCCGGGGCATCGCTGGAAGACGTATTCCTGAATCTCACGGAAACCGCGTGATGCAGATGGTCCCGGGCAACTGGCCATGGTTGCTGCATCACGAAATTCGCCTGGCGTGGCGCAATATTGGCGGCAAGCGCATCTGGCTGCTTCTTGTCGGTGGCGGGTTGCTGTGGGCCGGTGTTCATCTTGCGGCGTGGCGCTTTCTGAATTTCGACAGGAACATCACCGACACCGGCATAGGGCCCATGCTGGTTCCCATCACTGGCGCGGCGTTCTGGCTTTTCTTTTCGGTCATGATCTCGCAGACGACTGCGCACGCAGTGTCTGCGCTGTTCGACCGTGGCGACCTGGATTTGTTGTTGTCCTCACCACTATCGCAGCGGGCGATTTTTACGGTGCGCGGTTTAGGCATTGCGCTTGCTGCATGCATCTTGCCATTCCTGCTGATGCTGCCGTTTGCGCACGCCGGACTCGTCACCGGACATCCAGGCATGTTGGCAATCTATCCGGTTATCGCAGCACTCGGGCTCGCCGCGACCGCGATCGGCTTGTTGCTGACGATGACACTGGTGCGGCTGTTCGGTGCGCGTCGCGCCAGGACGTTCACACAAATCCTGGCGGCATTGATCGGCGCGGCATTCTTCCTGCTGTCGCAGTTGCAAAATCTGTTGCCGCGCGATAGCCAATCGGCAATGGCCACCTGGGCCAGGCAACAATCGGCAGCGGGCGGCTGGTTTGCAGCCGATAGCGTCTTGTGGTGGCCGGTGCAGGCGATGCTCGGTGAGGCACTGCCATTGGCGGCTGTGATCGTTGTCAGCATCGGCAGCTTCTGGCTGGTCGTCAATCTGACGTTCAGGCGCTTTGTGAGCGGCACGCAGGAAACCATGAGTGGCGGCAGGGCGAGGATGCAGCTTAACGCGCCGGCCACTGCGCACAATTTCCGCAGCGGGCTGATATCGAATGTGCTGGCGAAGGAATGGAAGCTCATCGCTCGCGATCCGCAAATAATTTCGCAGACGTTGTTGTCACTTCTGTACCTGATCCCCCTCCTGTTCATGGGCTTCAGGAATGACCGCAGTGTATGGCTGCTGGTACCCGGATTTGTCATGATCTCATCAATGCTGGCCGGCAGTCTGGCGTGGCTGACCATTGCTGCTGAAGATGCGCCAGACATGCTTGGCACGGCGCCAGTTTCACTTGCGCGCGTCCGCTGGATCAAAGCAGCTGCTGCGGTCGTGCCTGTGTTGGCGCTGTTGTTGCCACTGGCCTTGTATTGGCTTAGCCGCGACGCCTATGCAGCATTGGTGCTGGTGTTTTGCTGTCTTGGCGGAATGATTTCGGCCGCGCTGTGCCAAATCTGGAATCCGCGTCAGGGTAATCGCCACGACATGAAAAAACGCTATCGTGAAAATCGCGTTGTCAATATTTTGGAAGCGCTGGGTGGTATGGGCTGGGTAGCGGTGGCACTGTCCATGAATGACCACTGGTTGTGGCTGCCGTGGGCGGTCGCGCTGGTGTTGCTGGGGCCAGGGATGGCATGGATATTGGGTCGTGGTGCGCGCAGGCGCGGTGTCGTGGCTTGAACGTGGCGTGCCGCACCGCAGACTTCCCGGGTTTGCGGATCAGCGTCCGCAATTCTCGATGTCACCACGAATCGATACCAGCCACGCCTCCGCAGATGCATCCATCGGTGGCGTCGGGAGCGGGATTATTTTTTGCTGTGATTTCGACCAGCACGCCACATGTTTTGGCCAACCCGCTTCTGCTGGTTCCAGAATGGCCGCGAGCGTCCCGGCATCGACGAGACGCGGGCGAACGATCTCAAGTCGCCGCGCCAGTCCCCGGCTGAACTGCTCCTGCCGAAGTTGAATTTCCGATGTGAGCGTGGGCAGCACAAGATGAAGGTATGGCTGCTTCTGGATGGGCTCCAATACCAGGCCACCCTGCGCGTTTCGCGCCATCACGATGGCACCATCATGGTCCGGTACCATCAGCATGGTCAGGCCGGGATGGTTGTCGGCCCAGGGCGCAACGGATAGCGCAATGTTGCGCATACTTGCCTGCGCTGTCCACGCCGCATGAAGGTGCCCCCAGAGCACGCCGGTGCCGGTCAGCAGCGCAAATGCCACGGCGACAGATGCAGTCGATGTGACCAACGGCCGACGTCTTGGTTGGTTATGCAGCGATTGAGGTCGGGACACGAAAACACCCACCGCGAGCGCCAGCCAGGCGACCGGTCCGTAGCTGAGGCGTCCGCCTTCACCGAGTGAACTCATCGCGCCCAGATTGAGTAACGTTGCCAGCGCCAGTCCACCGCTGGCTGCGGCCAGCGCCAGTGCCAGTCGCCATGTTGGCACCGGTCCTGCAAATGCGAACAGTACGATCCCGGCGGTAAAGCAGGCGAGATATGCCGTGGCCAGCAGCGGAGTCGCTTGACCGAGCGCTGCCCACCACGGCCCGAAGGATAGCAACGCACCCCAAAATTTTGCAGGCAGCGCAACACTGCCAGTCACAACGGGCGTGTATACCTGCCAGGCGTTGCCAAACAGGAAAGCGCGCCAGGCCATAAACAACCCTGCCACGACGAACGTCGCAAACAGCGCCCAGCGCTGCGATCGTGAGAGCCGTCCCTGCCACACCATGGCGACCAGTGTCAGCTGTAGTGGCACCACCGCCGCTGATTCCTTGAAGCCGAGTGCCACAATGAGCAGAAGTGGCAACGCGAATGCCGACCGCGAAGACGCAAATGCCGCAGATGCCGCAGATGCCGCAGGACCAGCCCACGCGTAAACACCCGCCAGCGATAGCAAGGTGACCCAGCCATCCGCCCGCGCTGACATCCAATACACACCCTCGGCGACGGTCGGGCAGAGCCCAAACAGCAGCGCTGCAAACGGTGCGGCAAATGTTGCGTCGCCCCCATCATGTTTTGCCAATCGGCGTACCACCAGCGCCACCAGCAGCGTGTTGAACAAATGCACACTGAAATTGACGAAATACCAGCCACCATAGTGCGCATCGGCAAGCACATAGTTGAGCGCGAGACTCAGCATCATCATTGGGCGGTAGAACGCGCCTTCTGATGGAACCGCTTCAATGAACAGGCGAAAAGTGTCCGGCCACAGTGTTGCCTGCTGTGTCAATGCGTAGGCGCGATGCAGATTTGGAAAATCGTCGCCGTGCCAGAAGCCAGCGAATCCTGGTGCGTAGAAACCGGCAACGGCGATCACCGCAATCGACACCAGCCACAGTTGTTTTTCGCGTAAATATTTCATCATCACTGCATGCCGTGGCGATGCGGGGCCTTGCCCAGCATGGCGCGATTGAGAATGAATGAAATGGGTGTGGTGATGACGAGCGCCATTGCAAGCGCCAGACGCGGGCCGCAACCCCACCACAGTGCAAAGACGTGAATCAGCGAGGCGGTAAGCGCATATTGCAGCAGGTAAACAAGCGGATAGACGCGGGCGATTTTCCAGTCGAACGCCCGGCCAAATACGAAGCGCGAATTACCGGCATAGGCCAGCGCGATGCCGAGTACGAATACGATCACATAGGCCATTTGCGGGTGCAACACAAACACCAGCATGCAATAGGCCAGATACGTCAGCGCGGTATTGAACGCGCCAAACAACAGAAAGCGCATTCCCTCCGCTCGCAAGATTTGACTGCGAGCAGGAAGTTTCATGTCGGTCTGATTGCGCGCAGGAACTCGTCGTAATTGCGAATATAGTCTGCCGCCGCATAGTGCTCCGACGCGAACACCAGCAGCACGGCGTCCGGCGAAAAGCGGTATTGGGTGGCCCATACCAGCGGCGGAATATGCAGGCCGGCATCGGGTCGATCCAGCAGGAATTCTTCGCGGCGCGTGCCATCATCGACCACTACTGACATGCTGCCGCTGACGCAGACCAGAAACTGCTGGCATTGGCGATGCGCATGCTCGCCGCGCACCTCGGCGCTGGGCACATTGAAGACGACAAAATAGCGCTTGGGCGTGAACGGCAGATCGCGTCCGAATTCACCGACGGACAACATGCCGCGCATATCCTCGAATTGGGGCAATCGCTGGAGCGCCACGCCCTGCACCGGCGATTGCCCGGAAACAGCGGCGACTGCGGCGGATGTGGCGGGCATCGCCAGCGATTCACTGGCGTCAACGTAGCCGACGATGCGCGCCGGATTGCCGACCACGATGGCATGATTCGGCACGTCCCTGAGCACCACAGCACCGGCACCAACCATCGCGCCGCGGCCGATATTGATGCCGGGAAGGATCGTCGCGTTGGCACCTATCGATGCGTTTCGTTCTACCGTGGTTCGCGAAAACTGCGCAGGCGGTTTGCGGCTGCGCGGAAACGGGTCGTTGGTGAAGGTGACGTTGGGGCCGACGAATACATCGTCCTCAAGCGTGACGCCATCCCACAATTGCACGCCGCATTTGACGGTGACACGGTCGCCGACCTTAACGTCGTTTTCCACAAAAACGCCATCGCAAATATTGCAGTCCTGGCCGATGACCGCGCCGGGAAGAATATGGGCAAACGCCCAAACGCGCGTGTTCGCACCGATATTTATTGACTCGCAGATCGCCTGCGGATGAATCATCTGGCTCACGGTAATTGATCCCTTTCTGTGACCGGCCCAAAGCGGTGCTCGCGCATGACTACCGCAAGTGGGCGAGCCTTGGTGTTCTCATACGCGCGCCACACGTAGGAGCCGATGATGCCCAGACCAAGCATGTTCAGCCCCGCGAAAAATACAATGGCAATGATGGTTGCGGTATAGCCGGGAACCGCGATGCCGCCCGTGATGCGACTGAAGAGTACGACCAATCCCATGACCACGCTTATCAATACGCCCATGATGCCGAGGGCGACGAAAAATTTTATCGGCAGATCCGAGAATGAATAAATGCTGTCCAGAAGATACTTCAGTTTCTGGCCAAACCGCCACGCGCTGTTGCCGTGCTGGCGTTGCTGGCGCGCATACGGAATCAACTTGCGACGAAAGCCCAGCCATAGCAATTGCCCCACCAATGACGTATTGGCTTCATGGAAGGTAAGCAGCTTGTCGCGGAAAGCACGATTGCAGGCAAATACATCGACGCCACCTTGAGGTAACTCGCGCTGGATCAGGTGTCGATAGAGTCCCCAGAACAGGCCTGCGCTGACACGGGACATCCACGGGTCGGCGCGGGCGATACGGGTGCCGAGCGCGACATCGCATTCATCGCGCTGCAATGCGCCAAATGATTCCAGGGTCAGTTCTGCGGGCTCCTGAAGGTCGGCCGCCATCACCGCAAAAAAACGCCCCTCTGCAGCCTTCAGCCCTTCGCGAATGGCCGCAAACGAGCCGAAATTTCTCGACAGCACGAGTAGGCGTGATGGATAGGGTGCCCGCGCCAGTCCGTCCGCGAGCAACTCGCAGGAACGATCCGGGCTGCCATCGACGATGCAAATAACATTGATGCCGCCGCTGACCTGGCCATTCAATTGCGCGAACCGGTTTAGCAACTGGGGAATATTCTCCTCGTTGCGATAGACCGGGACGATCAGTGTGCAGTCAGGGCTCAAATCAGGGCCTGAAACGATTGCAGGCATCGATGACATGGGCGATTTCCTCTTCGCTGAGTGAAGGATGGCAGGGAAGGGTCAGAATTTCGTTGGCCAACGATTCAGTTTCAGGCAGGTGAACTGCCGCAAAGCGGTTTCCAAACATGGGCTGGCGATGATCCGGTAACGGATAATGAATATCAGTCTGCACACCGTTTGCTGTCAAGTGTGCCGCGAGCTGGGCACGCTGCGCAGACCTGACGACGTATAGATGAACCACATCGGAGTCGCCATCACGACGCTGCGTCGCGATGTGTGGATTGTGGATGCCGTCGAAATAGCGCTGCGCGATCAGACGCCGCGCGTTGTTATGTCGATCAAGCCAGCCGAGCTTTACGTTCAGCAACGCGGCCTGCATCTCATCGAGGCGCGAATTGCGCCCGGCAGCAATCTCGCAATGGTATTTGCGACCCCAGCCGTACTGACGCAATTGCCGGGCTCGGTCCGCGAGGGACGCATCGTTCATTACCACCGCGCCGCCATCACCAAGCGCGCCGAGATTCTTGGTTGGGTAAAAACTAAAACAGCCAATATCGCCAAATGTGCCGACATGCTTGCCATTGCGCCGCGCACCGTGGGCCTGCGCGCAATCCTCGATCACGATGGCACCACCATTCTTTGCCGCGAAGGTCAATTCCTCAACTGCGGCCATTCGTCCGTAAAGATGCGTAATCACCACCGCGCGTGGCTGCAGTGCGAGTGCCGAGCGCAGCGACTCGGTACTCATGTTCATCGTCACTGGATCGACATCCACGAAAACAGGTTCAGCCGCGCAGGCATTGATGGCGATGGTGGCATACATGCCCGCATTTGCGATCGTGATCACCTTATCGCCCGGCTGTACCTGTGCGGTGCGCAAGGCGATTTCAAGCGCATCGGTTCCATTTGCCACGCCGACGCAATGCGCCGCACCGCAATAGTGCGCAAAGTTGCCCTCGAAGCGACGCGTTTCCTCGCCGAGCACATACCATCCCGACGAAATGACACGTTCACATGCGTCGCGAAGTTCCACCATGCCGGTCTGATCGTTTCTGGCGAGGTCGTTAAGGGCGATCATCAGGGTTGCGATAGGTCAATATCCACGCAGGATATACGGTGGATAGTATGCCATCAACGGACGCAAGTTCCGTCGTCCGACAGGCTGCCAGTCGCAACTGAATTGTTTGTCGTACAGCGAAAGGCTGTGTAAAAATGTGTCTGATCTCGCTGTGCCCTGACCTAACCATTGGATCCGCCACAACATGACCGACGTCGCCACTGCGCTGCAAAAAATCGAACTGGAACACAGCGCGGCTTTGGATGAAGCATTCAGCGTCTGGTATCCGGAATTGAAAAAAATTGCGCACGCGCGCTTGAGTCGCAGCGGGCTTGGCGGCAATATGCAGACCACCGCCCTGGTGCACGACAGCTACATGAAGCTGGCGAGCGGTCCCGATCGGCAGTTTCCCAATCGTCTGCAATTCCTGGCCTACGCATCGCGAACAGTGCGCAGCATCATCATCGATACGATTCGCGAAGAACGCGCGCTACGCCGAGGCGGTGACCTCAATCTCGTCACACTCGATACTGCCGTACAAGAGGGTATCGGCGCAGGCGTTGACGTCGAGGCTGTCAATGGTGCCATGGATGACCTCGCCAAGCTCGATCCGGCACTGGCGCGATTGGTTGAAATGCGTTTCTTCGGTGGCATGACAACCGCTGAAATTGGCGAGGCGCTGGACATTTCGGAGCGCTCGGTACAGCGGGAATGGAATAAGGCGCGCGCATTGTTGCTGACGATGATGGAAGGTTGATGGATTGATGGAACGCGATGGTGGCGCATTTTGTGCCTGAATGTCGTTTATTAAATGAATGACCACGCTCGGCGATCAGAGCCCACCTCCGGCACGCAGACAGCAATGAACATATCCCGCGAACTCTGGCAGCAGATCAACCCGCTGCTGACCGACGTCCTCGACATCGAGATCGGCGCGCGCGAGGCATGGTTTCAAAGACTCGACCAAACGCATCCGCAATTTACACCGTTGCTACGAAAGATGCTGGCTGCACACGACCGCGCCGAGCGATCCCAGGAACTGGAGACCGTCCCCAAGCTGGCACCTTTTCCACCGCATTCAAGCGCCTTTACTGCCAATGCGCGCGTCGGTCCGTTTGCGCTGGTGCGACTGCTGGGCCGCGGTGGCATGGGCGAAGTATGGCTGGCCAATCAGGCGGACGGACGCGTCGAACGCGGGGTCGCGCTAAAGCTGCCAACTATTTACCTGCACAGCGATGTCTGGCGCGAGCGTTTTCGCCGCGAACGCGACATCCTCGCCAAACTCACGCATCCGAATATCGCGCGTCTGTTCGATGCCGGCGTCAGCGATATGGAGGGCAGCCGCGGCCAGCCGTATATGGCGATGGAATACATCGAAGGCGAGTCGCTGACCGAATTTGTGACCACCCGAAAATCAACCATTGTGGAGCGATTGAAACTGTTCCGGCAGATTCTCGCCGCGGTTGCGCATGCGCACCGGCATTTGGTCGTGCATCGCGATCTCAAACCGCCCAATATTCTCATCGACAAAAGCGGTCAGGTGAAATTGCTCGATTTCGGTATTGCCAAGCTGGTCGACGATGGCGCGGCGGCGAATGCGGCCGCAGATCTCACCCAGCTGGGTGGTCGGGTGATGACATTGCGCTATGCCGCACCCGAGCAGGTCACCGACGGTGTCATTAGTACGGCCACGGATACCTATGCGCTGGGTGTCATCCTGCATGAACTGCTGACAGGACTTTCACCGTATCGTGCGGTGCGTGAAGGCCGTACGCTCACGGAGTCAGCGTTACTGGGTGTGGAAACGCCGGTGCCATCATCGTTGGCCATGACCAACGATTTGGCTATCGAGCGAAGGAGCGCGTCTGCAAAGCTCCTATCGCGCCAGATCGCGGGCGACCTTGACGCCATCATTCTCAAAGCCATGCGGCGAAATCCGGCAGATCGTTACGGCTCGGTGGAGCAGTTTGATGATGACATCCAGCGTTATCTTGACCATCGTCCGGTGAAGGCCCGAGACGGCACCTGGCGTTACCTTGCCGGTCGCTTCGTGGCACGTTACCAGCTTCCCATCGTGGCCGGGGTCGCCGTGTTTGTAACGCTGACGGTTGGCGTGGTGATGGTGGAGCGTGAACGGCGAATTGCCGTGGCGGAGAAGGCGCGTGCCGAGAGGCATTTTGCCAGTGTCAGGAAACTCGCCAACGCATTCATGTTTGATGTGCATGGCGAAATTGAAAATCTGGCGGGATCGTTGAAGGCGCGACAAACGCTCATCGGCACCGCGCTTCAATATCTGGATAGCCTTGCCAGCGAAGCCCGTGACGATCCCGAACTGGCGCTTGAAGTCGCGGTCGCCTACCGGAAACTTGCCGAGATAAAGGGGGATAGTCGCGGTGCGCACCTCGGGGAATCAAGCGTTGCCCGTCGCAATGCCGAGCGTGCTGCTGCGTTGCTCGATGCAGTTGAACTGCGCGAACCAGATAACATTAATATTTTGCGTGAGCACCGGGTACTGGCACTGTTTCTCGGACGCTTGACGCTCGAAGCAGGGGATGCCGACGGCGTCAAGGAAACGGAGAAAGCGGCCAGCATCGCCGAGAAGATTACGCGCTTGCCCGGCGCCAATTTCAGTGATCGCCGCAACCTCGGCGCGACGTTGGCTGAATATGGCGGGATTCTGGCAGTGGTGAAAGACGACCATGCGAATGCCGCCGTACAACTGGCAGGCGCGGTCGGTATTCTGGAGACACTGGCGCGCGAAAATCCCGCTGATCTTCTCACCCGTGCCCGCCTCGCCTATGCCTACGAGCGCGCTGCAACCGGGGCCGAGGTGACGGGAACGCAAGAGAATTTGCGACGGGCAATCGAGCTGTTCGAAAAATCGATTGCGACCACCGAGTCTTTGATCCGCGACGATGCGGCAAATTTGTCGCATCAACAAACATTGGTCAAGCAGTACAACAACGCTGCACGCGCGATGCTGAAATTCGGCGAGCGCAATGGAGCACGTGACAAGGCGGCGAAGGGCAGTGCCTTGGCTGCGCGGCTGGTGGCGGCCGATCCTGGCAATGTCGGGATCGCCACGATGCGGGTCAGCGCACTCGCGACGGCCGCCGATATCGAAAACAAAAGCGGGCAATTTGAAAACGCCATTTCGCTCGCGCGCGAGGCCATCGCAGCCAACGCACGACTGCCGGAGCAGACGCGCATCGGACTGATTGTGCGGGAAAGTGTCATCGGCGCGATGCGGTCGCTTGGCGAGGCAAACTGCGCGCTTGCGGAGAACATGGCCCAATCGAGCTCGCGTCGTAGCAACCTGCTTAAAGAGGGGCACGCGTTGCTGGTGCAGAGTCGCGATTTCAAGCGGGAACTGGTGGATCGCAAGATTGACGCGCGCGATGCGGGGAAGGCGATCGAGGAGATCGATGCCGAATTGAAGAAGTGCGATGCGCTGATGGTGCGCGTGGCTTTTGCTGCGGGCTGATCGGGGCTGCTACGGCGTTTTTTTTGAGTGACCGATGGCGGCATTTCCAACCGGAATCCGTTCGATGGGATATGGGCGCATAGGCTGCCCGTCAGTGTCAGTCACCGAACGAGGCCCACCGTGAAAAAACTCATCTTATTTAGCCTTTTTGCCGGGTTGCTCTCGGCCAATACCTTCGCCGATTGGGATCCCGCGCTGGAAGCCCGCGAAGCCGCCGAGCGCAAAGCCGAGCAGCAACGCGAGGCGAAGAAAAAAGCCGAATACACCAAAATGATTCGCGAAGGCAGCGTGAAGGCATATCGTAAAGAGCTGGGCAGGGACGCAGTCGGAAAGTCGGACGCGGAAGTCGAACGTATTTACAAGCAGCGCGAGGCGGATATCCTCAAGCAAGCCGCGGCCTTCACATCAAAGGGCAACGCGATGTCCGGCCAATCGCAAAAACTCGATCCCAACACGCGCTCGCAGCACGACGCACAGATGAAAGGTATGACAGGAAAGTCCGTCACTGATCTGGAAAAGATGAACGATAAGGAGCTCGAGGCCTTTGCCCGGGACATGGAGAAGAAATACGGCAAGTAGCGAAAGAGCGTGCGTGTGCTGGCGGAATTTGCGTGCGAAAGCCGTTTGATGGATTGGAGCACGACATTAATTTGAAAAGGGAACCTCTATTCAGCGCCGTTCGTGCTTGGGTAAAAAGGGCAGGTGAACACGAATGAGGTCTCGAGAAGTGCCAAACACAGGGACTCAAGCACTGGTGCGGCGTTCGGGGCATTAATGTTCTGCAAGCCGCGTCGGTGCTTGCGTTTCAACTAGATTCTTCTGAAAAACCTGTCGTACCGGCGGAGGCCGGTACCCAAGTTTGTAAGCCAATGATGCATTGACAAAACGGTAACCCGGCCTCCGACGGGGCGACAGAATTTCCGGTTCCTGGCAATGCCCGGTTGATCAATGCTCCTACAGCGCAACTTTGGTTGTCGATAAAGAGGAAAACTAAAATGCCTGCCCGATTGCTGAAACTGGTATTGCTGTTCGCTGCTTTTGCGAATATGGCGTTTGCTGCACCACCCTTGCTCATTACGCCCTCGT